>JAHJLO010000081.1 GCA_018821685.1 Patescibacteria group bacterium | reverse complement strand
TTGGTTTTTTGCACACTAAACAATGCTTTTTTTATATGATTATGGTTGTTCATTCCTTAATAATGATAAAAAACAAGAAAAAGTCCAGTATATTACTGGACTTTTTGTATTTGCCGACAACACTAAATGTCACTTAACTCTTTTCTTAACATAATTACTTATGCAAAAAATTTTATCTGCTTTTTTGTAAGCCTTTTTCAACAAAAGACCTTTGAATTTATCAAACAAAGGAGCTACAGAATAAGTACCCACTCCGTTTATAAAAAATTTTTTATTAGTCCCCAGTACAGCGAAATAGCCGTAAACACCATAAGGCCAACCGTCAAAAGAATGAATAACGTCAAAGTTTTTAGAAATATTTCTAATAAAGAATATGTTTCTAATAAAATTAAAAATTTTGGAATGGTTAAGAGGCCTTAAAATATTTAATTCGTTTTGAATTTTTTGATGGTTTTTTTCGGTCAATATAGTAACCTCAAATTTCAGTTTTATTAATTCATTAATAACAGAAGATGAGTACCTTCCCCACCCGGAATTTGAATTTATATTATTTGTTATAACTAATATTTTTTTCATTTTTTCTGACAAACTAAATAATAACCTGAACTCATAATGTCTTTTTCTTCTGCTTCTTTTTTAATATCACCAAATTCTTTTTTGGTAAATTTATTCAAAAATAAAAAAATTTGAACAAACCCTAGAAGAATAATTTTTATAAATTTATTAAACCGGTAGTTAACTTGAAAAATTAATCTCTGTAACAAAATAGCAATGGATTCCAAACTCTCACTTTCTGATTCTAAAATCTCTATTTCCCAGTTTTTAAATAGCTCTTTTAATCCATATTTAGTATATCGAAAATAATCATAAGGAACATCGTGAAGTGGGTAAACAAACCTCGTAGTTAAAATTAACTTCCCCCCTGGTTTTGTAACCCTGTTTATTTCATTTATAGCTTTTTGTGGATTTTTAAAGTGTTCTAAAGCCTCTGTACACAATACAACCTCAAACTCACCATCTTTAAAAGGTAGCTCATGAACGTCAGCGACAATATCAGGTTTTCTTTCTTCATCAATGTCTACACACAATCTGTTTGGAAAAAACTCTCCGTAAGAAGAGCCTCCTGAGCCAATATCCAAAACTCTTTCATCTGTTCCGTGTTTAGATAAAAAGGTTCTCATTTTTTTACGAGTTATTTTTTGAATTATTTCCATATAAAATTTAAAATATTTTTAGCTCTTAATTCCCATGTATATTTTTTAACATCAATCAAAGCCTGCTGTGAAATTTTTTCCGCTAAATTTTTATCTCCCAAAACTTTTTTGATTCCCTCAGCTAAGTTTTCAGGGTTATCTGACTCAACTAAAATAGAATTATTTTCATCGAGAACTTCTCTTAGAGCAGGTAAGTCTGAGACAACAACAGGAACACTCGAAGACATATGTGCAAAAACTTTTAGAGGAGATGTGTAAAAACTTGAAACCTTACTCTTACCTGAGTTAGGTATAACAAGAATATCAGCAACTCTTTGATTATATGCCAAATCTCGATAAGGTAACAGCCCTTTAAAAATAACATTAGGGTATTCTTTTCTAAATATCTCTAATTCCGAACCCTCCCCAACTACAACTACCTGAATATCATTTAAAATTTTTGAAGCCTCTAATAGAGTCTGAACTCCTTTCCAAGGATCCAATCTTCCTAAATACATAACAATCGGTTTTTTTGTCGGTAAATTAAGTCTCTTTATTTCTTTGTCCTTATCGATAGTAATAAGAAAATCTTTCAAATCAACACCGTCGTGAGCAACTAAAATAGCATCAGGAATCACATTAAATTTTTCAACATAAAAATCTTTTAGCCCCTGAGAAATCGTTATGATTTTTTTGATTCTTTTTAAAAGAATTCTCGAAACAAAATTATCCCTCGGCATATGAACCTCCCAAACTATATTTTTTTTAAAAAAAACTTAAAAACCATAAAGGTAATTCATCACGAGAATAAACTAGGTCTGTTTTTTTAAATAAAGTAAAAAATAAAGTAAATTTTGCAAAAGAAATTGATTGAATAAAAAAACCAATTTTACCAAATTTAATTAAATCTAAAGTTGGAAGTTTTTTAATTTTAAAATTTTCTTGCACTCCATAATATCTAAAAGGGTTCTTTTTTAAATTGTTAATTCTTTTTGGAACAATCAACTCAACGTTATGTCCTTCATTAGCAAAAGCCTCACACATTTTCATTATCTGAATCCCATGTGCTTTTTCGGTAGGTATTCTAATATTAGCTATGTAGGTTATTTTCATTTAATTTGCCTCTGTGATTTTTATTAAGTGGTTATAGAGGTCATCTCCTTCCCATTCAGCCAATTTTTTCTCGTGATATTTAAAATCAGAGATGTTATTTGCGACAATATAAATATGTGGAGAAAAAAATAAGGTAAAAATGTTATCTAATAATTTTATGCCGAAGACAAAAGATCTAACTTCTTTTATTTTCCAACCAGCCCTCTCTACTGTTAATTTCAGACTATTTCCTGTAAAAAAATTTATGTGATTACTCGCCAAACACCCCCTAAATTTACTCAACCTAAGCAAAAAATTTAACTTTGGAATAACAGGAACACCTAAAATTAAAACAGTATCTTTATTAGATATTTGTTTTAGTTTTATTAAAAAAGAATGAGGAGATAGAATATGTTCAAACAAATTGTTTGCCCAAATCACATCAAAATTTTCCCGAATCTCAATATCATCTATTAACTCGGCATTACCAAAAATAATATTCAGATTATTTTCTTTTCCAAAACTTACTTCTGATTGATTTGTTGTAATACCAACGCTACCTTCTCCAAAAAAAGGAAGGAATTCCCCTTTTCCACAACCTATATCAAAAACCTTTTTATTTTTTAAACCAAAGCGTTCCGAAATTCTATCGAAGGTTCTGGTTTTATTTATTTTTCTATTTTTTATCATTTTTTGTTAACGAAGTCTTTTTAACACGCCCTGAATAGCTCTCCCAAAAAAAGGAATGTAAAAAATCTTTCTTTTAATATAAGCGCCAAAAGATTCAATTTCTCTTTTAGACTTATCCATAATTACCCCCTCTTTCTTTAAAAACTTAATTGCATCATAATGCCAATAACCCCTCTTAATAGAGTTGTGAAAATAACTTATTGCGGGATTATTATTTCTATTTAAAAAAGGACTACGTTTGACACTCAAAAATAGTTCTTCTAAATTTCTAGATCTTTCGGTCCCCTTCAATTCCATCTCCCAAGGATTTTCTCCTGTCACTAATAATTGATTAAAAATTTTATTATTCCAGAGAGCTGCCATTAAAGAAGTTCTGTATTCAGAATCCCGACTAATTAAACCTACTTCGGAATAATCCTTAAAATTTGAATCGGGCCCAGGCATTGGGTTTAACCTTAAATAACCAGCGTTTTCTTTTTCCATAATTTCAAGTAATCTCAATATTCTTTTTGTATCGATTTTTTTATCAAAGTGGAAATCGTCGATTAAACAAATAAAATACTCGGCATTGATTAACTCAGTAGCCTTTTTCATATTATTTGCGAAACCGTCATCTTTTCCTGTTTTTATGACATTAACCTTATCAAAACTATAATCCAATTCATTAGCAACTAAATAAACGGGAAAAGGACAATCTGGCCAATATTTAAAAAATTGGATAAAAAAAGAATCCCATACATCAGCGTAAGCATCGCAAGACGAAATGACAACAGCACATTTATTTTTATTATTTATATTTTCCATAACAAACTAATTTTATCTCAAATAAGAGCGAAAGGCTAATCAATCAATCCATTTTTTCGAGCCTCTTCTAAAATAAATTCAACTCTTGCCGAGGAAGAATGGTTTCTAATTATCTCCTGGAACTCAGTTAAGTTCTTTTTGTCATCATAGTTATTTTTTAAATATTCTCCTATTTTTTCAAGCTGTATTTTAAAATCTTTCAAGTCCTTAAACTCATAGATTGTTTTGTAACCAAATTTTTTATCTTCCTTTTTAAATATATCAATTTTTTCTGTTAGCAAGATACAATTATTTCCTAGAATTTCCCAAAAACGAGCGGTGTCATAACCTCCTCCGCTAACAGAAACTCCGACCTTTGTTCTAGCTAAAATATTATAAAATTCCTTAGGTGTTTTTGTCCTACC
>JAHJLO010000080.1 GCA_018821685.1 Patescibacteria group bacterium | reverse complement strand
GAAGGAGGAATTAATTCACCTTTATCTGAACTTCTACGAAGACATCGAGGTATTAAAAAAGAAGAAAAAAGATTGCTAGTTATCTCTTATCTTTCGAATCGCCGAAAGTAATTCTAGCAACACTAAATGTCACTTAACTCTAAAATATTAAAATTTTTTGGGAGTAACACAAAAATAACTAATAATGATGTTGAAAAATTATGTAGTGTTTCAAATGCAACCGCAGAGAGATATTTGGATCAACTAGAAAAAGACGGGAAACTAACACAGCACGGAAAAATTGGAACAGATGTATTTTACACCTTAAAATAAGGTTACTTTAATCAATTAACTCAACGAGTTGAGTTAATTGAAAATTTACAAAAAATGAAAAATAAAATTTACAGATTTCTAATAATTATCACAATACCTTTAATTCTCTATGTATTTTGGTATTTATTAGAATATCAAAAGTTAAAGATAATAGAAGATTTTGAATTTGAGGGAGGTTATAAAACAAAAGAAGAAGCGATTTCTATCCTAAAAAATCAAGAAATTGTTTCTAAAATAAATGAAAATAATTATTCTGTTTTACTTAGATCTTATTTAGAGTCGGAAGAGAATGAATTCGATAACTTTAAGAAAGCTGTTTCTGAAAGTTTTTTAGATAAAATAGGAATCTTTTCTAAACTATCAATTCATCGTGTTTGTTTAAACAATAAAAATATTTTGCAGTTTGACACAACTAAAAGTAATGTTGACAATACGGTAGGTGCTATTGGAATTAAACAACAAGGAAAGGGTTATAATTTTTATGCAGAAATAGATAATTTAGATTGTAAAAATGTTTCTAAAAATAATTTTGTAAACAGTCCTTCTCGTGCAGAATTAAGATATACTTATATTCTAGATATGAATATTAAAGAAAATGAATTACAAAATAATTATTATTTTAGACCCATTTCAATAAACACTGATAGATCATCATTCATTTTGAAGTTAAATTTTTGGAGGACATTTATTCCCTTTTTCTTAATTATGTCTTTAATATGGTCATTTTTACTCTTTAAAATTTTGAAAATTAGGGACTATATAAAGACTGGAAAATATTAATATCAATGTTTAAAATATGACAGAGGAAAATCAAAAAACAAAAGAAATAACAACAGAAGAAAATTCTGTTTCGGCTCTGCCGAAACAGGAAGTTGTTGAGCCTGTTCCCATTGTTGAAGAAACTTCTATTCCAACCGAAACCGCTCCAATTGAACAGGTTGAAGTTGAACCAAAACAAGAAGAGATTCCAGAAGTTGTAGAAACATCGAATGGTGAAATTCCAGTCGAAGAAACACAGGAAGAAATTATCGCAGAAATTCCTCAAATCGAAGAAGTTCCACAAGTTGAAGAAACTCAACCTCAACTTGTCCAACAAGAACAACCCCAAACTCAACAACCACAAATTCAAACTGTTGAAAAAATAATTTATCAAACTCCACCGAATTTGATTCAAAATTTGCTCAATAAAGCACGGGCGAAAATCCAAGAACGGAAAAGAAACAAGCTAGACAAAATAATGTCACTTTTTGAATCAAATCCAGACATTTCAAACTCTGATATTCAAAACCTACTCCGAACAACGAAAAGAAGTGCGACAAGATACCTCGATATTCTCGAAAAAGAGCAGAAGATAATTCAAGTTGGAAATGCTGGGAGAAGTGTAAAATACATCAAAAAACCTTAAAAATTTCAAAATCTCCACAAAGCTAAAAGGGACAAATACACCATTTGTCCCTTTTACCATACAAAACCACACGAAGTGTGGTTTTGGTCGTTTAGGGAGCTTTTTTGTGTGCGGTGGGAGGGTGGGCAAACACAAGATAAATAGCGTTTTAGTTTCGTTTTGTTTTTGTGAGAGAGCGAGTTGTAAAAAAGAAGTTGCCAAAGGCAACTTCTTTTTTACATCAGAGCGAGCGACGAGAACAAAATGAATCTAAAACATCCGACTAAGAAACGACTTTCTGCGAAGTTATGAGCAGAAACCAACCCAAAAAAATTTCTTTGCGTTTTTTCCTTTCTTTTTTCGCCCCCCAAATTTTTAAGAGAAAAGGAAAAGAATTTTTTTGGAGTTGGTTGTCGTTGGAACGAAGTGGAAACGACAAGTCGTTTCGTTTGTTTC
>JAHJLO010000079.1 GCA_018821685.1 Patescibacteria group bacterium | reverse complement strand
TGATTCACCTAAACCATCCGAAGTCTCTTCTAATAGCGCAGACTCTCCCCCTCCGCCGAAACCAGCGCCAGGATAGGAAGATGGAGCTTGAAAGGATGGCCCATAATCATTGTTTGGTGTTTCTGTATTTTGAGACAAGTTGACAAAAAATCCATTCTCTGAATTATCACTATCCACTTCGTTTAAGCCGTAATCTTGAGTCAGACCTTCTCCTTCTTGACTATCTGTTTCTGAGTTGTCCCCTTTTAATACAAGGCTTTCCCCCACCCTATCCACAGGGTTTTCCCCAGAGTTATCCACACCACCAATATTTCCAACTTCTCCTCCTTCGTTTTCATTTCCAACCTGAATTCCAGAAGTAGAACCTCCCGAACCAATAGCTGTTGCTGTTTGTTTTTCTCCTAAAAGTTCCGCCACTTCACCACTATCTAGACTAGAGCCATATAAATTTTTAACAAAATCAAAACTAGCCGGCCTAGTTTTTTCAAGCACCAAATCGGCCTTACTCTTATTTTTTGCCAATAAAATACCAGTATTTTTCTCCGCTTCTACCTCTCTAAAAAATAAATCAATAACCCCCACCCCGTTTTTTATAGATTCTTTTGATAGAACATTCCAATAATCTTTTAGGACAAGATCTCCCAAAGAGCTTAAAGAGTATTGTTCAATTATTTTTTCATCATCTTTATTATAGTCTCTCTTTATAGAAACTACCTTAAAATCAAAATTATTATTGTAACCAAAATACAAAGATTTATTTTTAATTATTTCTTTTTTTAAAGACAAATTGTCCCTTGAAGGATTTTTGTAATCTTCAAAAACAGTATCTTTACTCAAAAAGTTTTCATTAGTAAACTCAGAACTAAAATCGAAAGCTTCTCCTAAACTCAAAAAATTAGGAACTTCTTCAAATTTAATTTTGATTTCTGGCACATTAATATTTTTTGTAAATTCTTCATACAAATTTATATCCTCAATACCCCAACCATTAAGATGCTCATCATTTCGAACATGAGCCGGAACCGTTGTGTCTTGAATTAAATGCAAAACATGACCCAAACTTTCAAAAGCTCTTTCTCTATCTCCGTAAGTATATTCAAAAATTGCTCTATCCCAAGAGTAATCATCAGGATTTTCAAAATACTTTTCTGTATAAGTTGGGTTTTTGCCGTACTCAGCCTGAGCTTCGGTATTTTGTGCCCATTCTTTTGAAGACATCCAACTTTTAACAATAGTTAAACCTATATTATTTATAGGGTCATAAAAATGCCGAAGCGGACGATTACCATCATCTTCGTCTGAACTACCCTGAATAGCTTTTGCAACTTCTTTTGAATCAAATTTTTCTCCAAAAAGTTCTCCGTAGGACCTAAAAGTTTTGTAAGTTAAATCTTGGTGAGCTGAAACCCCGTAGGCATAAGAAACAGCTGGGGTTATTAAAAAAATACCCAGCAAAAAAATAAGTATAATTTTATTTATAACTCTAATATTTTCCATTTATTTGTTTCTTGATTAAGGATAAATTCCTCAACGTTAACTTGCTCACCATCAAGATAAAAATCAATATTATACATATAGTCATTAACTACTCTATAACCTTCTTTTTCACTATTTAAAAGTTTAATATAAAAATCTAAATTAGACATATTTCTTAAGGTTTCCAAAGCCTCATCTTGTTTCTCAATTATATAGTACTTACTTGCCAATTCTAAATCTTTATTTTCCAAAGCTTTTATAAACAAACTTAATGTCTCCTCCGGAGTATCTCCCCCATAAATATCCTCTTTATATAACCTCTCCAATTCAGCACTTTTATCTTCTAAGCTTTGCATATACCGATTATCAGACCAATCTTTTAAATATCCTTTTATATCGCTAACCCAAAAACCAATAATTCCAAGCCAGTATAAAATTCCAAATACCACCAAAAGAATTAAAACGATTCTAAACCACAACTTTTTATATATTTTGTTCATTTTTTTATATTTTTAATTAGATTAATTAAT
>JAHJLO010000008.1 GCA_018821685.1 Patescibacteria group bacterium | reverse complement strand
TTCTTCACAAAAACAGTCCTCGTCGGATAAGCCATCTCGATTCCCTTCTTCTCAAAATTCTCCATGATCTTTAAATTAATTTCTTGTTGGGCATCTGCATATTTAACATAGTCGCTAGATTCAACAAAATAAACCACTTCAAAATTAAGGGCTGATTCATCAAATTTAAGGAAATGAGCTCTATCAAAGCGAAGACCTCTTACAGACCCAACTATCGCTTCAATATCCTTAGAAATCGTTTTTAGAACCTCTAGAGGTGTTTCATAGGCTACCCCAAAGGAAAATGTAGCCCTCCTATCTTCCATTTTCTTATAATTTTGAATCCTCGAAGAAATAAGTTCGCGGTTAGACATTACAAGTTCCTCTCCTTGACTAGTTTTTAACCGAGTTGTCATTATCCCAATTTTTATAACAGTTCCTTTATCTGCTCCAATTTGAATAAAATCCCCTATTTTAAAAGGTTTATCAAAGTATATTGCAAAAGAGCTAAATAAATCAGATAAAATTTCTTTCAAGGCAAAAGCTGTGGCAACACCTCCAATACCCAAACCAGCAATTAAAGAGGTTATATTTACACCTAGATTTGAAAGTATAAGTAAAATCCCGAGTACCCACAGAACAAACCGGATTATTTTGCTAATCATTTCAATTGCAGCTTGTGCCTCTAAATCTTCCCTTCCCTTAAACTTTTTACCAAGAACGTAATCAATTAAAATCTGACTTGTGGTCACAATTTGATAAACAATCAAAATTGTAATAATTCCTTCTATAATATTTTTAAATAAATCACTGATTATTACAGAATAGGTTGCTAAATAGAAAGCTAAAAAATAATAAAAAGGTGGTCTTAAACTCTTAACGATATTTATCAATGTATCGTCAACATCAGTTTTTGTTTTTTCAGCTGCTTTTTCAAGTTTTCTTACGATGTAAAACATAAAAAGTCTTAGGACGACAATCAATACTGCAAAAATACCTAGAGCATATAAATACTCGTTTAAGGTATTTCCTAAAATTATTGTTTCTAAATTCATAATATTTTTCTTATGAGCGAAGCGAATTAGAAATAATATTACCCCGTGAAATTCGTTTTATCTTTTATAAAACGAAGGTTTTGTTTATTTTGAATTTTTTAAAACCTCGCTTTTAAAAAATTCAAAATAAACAAAACATATTTCACTGGGGTTTTCTTGACAACCCAACGCTCGTTTATTAACTTAAAACTAATTCTATACACTTCCTCAAAAAATTCAACCAAAAAGGGCTCTCGTTTAAAACGAGAGCCCTTTACTTTAATTCCTGGAATCAATCTTCTTTCGATTGGAATTTTAAAGGATCCTTGCAATGGCAAGTAGGGCAAACCTCCCGACCTTCACAGTCTGTTAAAATTAAAAAACCTCCTATAAAATTTTCCCGGCAAGATCTTCTACAATTAATGCACTTTCTTTTACAATTAGGAACACATTTCATTAGACACCTCCTACCTATTAGAGATAAACTCAGTTTTCTTATTTAAATTAAATCTGTTCTCAGTTTAGCACCTTAAAAACAAAAAACAACTTCCTATTTTTAGATTGGAGTGCTGGGATTCGTCCCACGATTACTAAGTCTTTTTCGAAACACTTCGTGTTCCAAAAAAGCCTAAGTATCATTGGACGCGGCTCGCCGTCTCGCTTTTCTCGACATGCTCCGCCGTTCGAATCCCGACACGAACAAAGCAGCTTGCTCGCTTCACTCCGACAAAAAAAGAAAACACTAGCAGAGCTAGTGTTTTCTTTTTTTGTCGGAGTGCCGGGATTCGAACCCGGAGTCGCTCGCTCCCAAAGCGAGAATGTTAGCCGTTACACTACACTCCGATATTTGTTTATAATATATTATTTTTAATCCATTCTCTACCTTTACCACTTTTTAATTCTTTTTCCCTTTTCATCGCCACTGATCGGGTATTATATGTCTCTTTATAAATAATCTTGAAACAACCTTTATTTTTTGTATATTTTTCTCTACCAGAATTATGTCGCAACAACCTATCTTTTAAATTATTAGTTTGTCCTGTATAAATATAATCTTTATCGCTTTTTATTACATATACATAAAACATAATTTATGGAAACACGTTGTCGTCTGCCTCAGGCAGAAATGTTAGCCGTTACACTACACTCCGATTATTTATTTAACTCCCCTATCTTACCATAAAATATAGAACTTTCAATGTTTTTTATGTTTAATTATTATTGCTATAATATACTATTATGGATTACGAAAAATTAAAAATAAAAGGATTTAAATATTGGGATTTATATTTGCACAAAAATCAATTTCCTTACATAGGAAGGTGTTATGCTTGGGCAAAAAATAATAAAGCAGATAAAATAAATGACATGACGAAAGAAGAACAGAATGAATTATTTGAAATCATAATCCCCCGATGGAATAACTCAATTGAAAAATCTTTTGGTAAACAAAGACCTAATATAGCTTGTTTTGGAAATACTTCTCCTCACTTACATTGGCACTTCATACCTAGATATAATAAAAAAATAATTTTTAAAGGAGAACCTTTTATACCTGTAAATCCAGGTAAAAATTATGCCCCTTACCCCAAGACAAATATGGATTCTGAAACCTTACAAGAAATAAAAGATTTAATCTCGATTAATTTATAAAGGACATTTTAGAATGTCCTTTATAAATTAAATGTCTTATAGCCCCAAATCTTATTAGAAAAGATGTGGAGGTTTTACAAAATAATATCCTCTAAATATTTAACCTTTGCTTCCCGGTTTTCAATATTTAAATAAACAACCGCCACATCAAACTGCCAATCACCCTTATCATCACACAAAGATGTTCCACATGAAACATTATTAGAGCCTTTTTCTATTAAATAGGTTTGTATTACCCGAGATAATCGCTTTAATTTCCAAGGATGTAAATTATCTTCAGCCCTAAAATCGTCAGTTGTTCCACATGAAACATTATTTGGTTCATTTTTATTAAACTTTGTTTCATGTGGAACAAAGTCAGAAGTTTCATGCGAAACAGTTTTTACTTCAATAAAACGGGTTACCCCTTTTCTTTGAGCAATAATGTCTACCTCACCCCAAGATTTCCAGTAGTTTCTTTCAATTATCTTAAAACCTTTATCTTTTAAATAATTACAAACAATACCTTCACCAAGATCACCAACTATCTGTTTTTTAGTTTTTGCCATTGTTTCCACATTATACACCAAAAGATTGTTCCACATGAAACATTTATCTACGAAAACGCTACAAAAAAGTAAAGAAGTTGGAAAAAATGTTTCATGTGGAACAAATTTACCAGTAAGTGTTACGTAGTAACATAATTTAATAGATTTTTTGCTTAATTTTGTCTTTTATAACGAGATAACCTTATAATAAGCCGTATAATACGGAAAAGTAGGTTTTTTAAAAGACATTTTGACCTTTTTATAAAGGACACTTATACACTTATACACCTAGTTATCCACAGTTTTACTGTTTTTTGGGGCGGAAAAGAAGGGAAAAAACAA
Organism: Patescibacteria group bacterium; assembly: GCA_018821685.1. Taxonomy (GTDB): domain Bacteria; phylum Patescibacteriota; class Minisyncoccia; order Phycocordibacterales; family UBA12079; genus UBA12079. The sequence continues at coordinate 3,400 of JAHJLO010000008.1, read as the reverse complement.
GATTAAATAAAAAAACGCCCCTTAACCTTATTAAGAGGCGTTTTCTGTTCTACAAGCCAAACATCTTACTTAAGAAGAGCGCCAGTGAGTATTTATCTTTTTCCTACCCACTCATTAAAAAATTGTTCGAGGAAGAGTTCCATAAATTGATGCCTTCCAACAGCAATCTTTTTTGCTGTTTCTGTATTCATGTTTCCTATTAGCTTCAGTAGTTTGTGTTTAAAATGATGAATTGGGGTTAAATCTTGTACCGATTCATCAAAAGTTTTTCTACCGAAAGTCTTTTCGGGAACCCACATAACGTCTCCCCGCGAACCATGAAACATGAAAGTTCTTCCGATTCCTATTGCTCCTATAGCCTCTAAATTATCTGCATCTTGTAAAATTAACGTCTCAAGATCATTTACGGTTTTTCCGTCCCCAGAAAAATCATATTGTTCGTGATATTCGACACAGTGAAGAATTTTTTCTTTTTCCTCCTCCTTTAAATCAGTTTTATCAAGTATTTCCCTGACTCTTGGCAAAGAATCTTTTGGGGAACAAAATTTTCCTGTTTCATTTTGAATAATTCTATGAACATCGTGTAATAATGAAGAAACAGCAATGATTAATCTATCTCCACCTTCTGCTTCCTGGAGAACAAGGGCTATATTTAAGGTGCGTCTTAAATGATAAATATCATGCCCGCTGCTTTCTTTATGAAAAAGTGTAACTATCTCTTTTTCAAGTTGCTTAATTATTTCTTCCATAAATTTCTCCTCGGGATTTATATTAAAGAAACCTCTATTTTCAAATTCATTTCCGAAACAAAATATACATGATATTGACAGTATTGTAAAGGGGAGTTCAGGTAATGTTTAAAAACACTTCGTGCTTTTCTCCTCCACCTACTACAAAAATTAGTAAAACCAGAGCTAATCGCTCTGGTTTTACTAATTTTTGTGCGGGTGGGGAGAATCGAACTCCCGTCCTCTGCTTGGAAGGCAGATATTCTACCACTAAACTACACCCGCAATATTTAAACTTAATCCCCTTGGGGAGAATCGGCAATAATAGAATTTGCCGTCCTCTGCTTGGAAGGCAGATATTCTACCACTAAACTACACCCGCAATATTTAAATTTTAAAAAATTTGAATAAAGTAATAATAGCAAATTCTAAGCAAAAAACAAGTTATCAAGGTTTCTAAAATTTATAAAAAAATTTGATATGTTAAAATTTAAAACATCAATATTAATAAATAAAGAAACAATCATATGGAAAAACAAATGTATCAAGGAAATTGGAAATGTTCCGGCTGCGGAGGGGCAATAACACAACTTCCTTTCGAACCAAGAAGCGAATCCAACTTAACCTGTCGAGATTGTCACTCAAAAAAGACAGGCGGTAGTCCGACTGAAAAGAAAATGTTTGAAGGGGATTGGAAGTGTAGTAAATGTGGTGGTGCTATCACAAAGTTACCATTTGAACCAAAAAGTCAAAGTAATTTAACCTGTCGAGATTGTTACATGAAGGAGAGAGGGTAAAAAGTAAGCAAAAAACGCCTTGGTTGAGGCGTTTTTTTGATGTTGATCCTTCTGGTAGACTATGTTCGGACTTATGTGATGTTAAATGTGATTAGGTGGGGAATAGAAAAACCACTTAACGATAAAAAATGTTAAAGTAATTTTTCGTTAAGTGGTTTATTTATAAAAGTAACTTTTCAAAAATAGGAGTTCCAATAAGGAATCCATTATAATGTAATTGTAATTTGTTGTACCGACTTATCAAATCAGCAAGATGGTGCCTTCCCATCATAACATCCATATAAGCACTTATCTGACCAGTCCGTGTTTCAATCGCTTTTTCAAAACTTTTTTCATCTTGAATAAGAGTTTTTTCAGCTTGATCAATCTCTTTTTTGAGTTGACAGACATTTTCACGAAATGGATATTTTACTTTATTATTCATGTTTATTTGTGGATGTTTTTTTGGTTCAATCTGATCGTAAACAGGACTAAGTTCTTTGTCGATGTTCACAAATATCATAAAAAAAAATACAAATGCACATATAGCCCCCAGATTATCACTTTCTGTTCTTGCTGAAAAAATAATATAAATTTCCATAACTATAAAGAAAAGACCCAGGGTTACCAAGAAAATATGATAGATATTCATGCCATTACCTCGTATTCTATTGAGAGTTTATCTTAAAAAATAGTTACTTATCTAATACAAGAATACATAAATTATAAAAAAAGTAAACAAAAAAGACACCACACTCTTGCAAGATCATTTTTGACTTCGTCTTTCGAGTCCCTCTAGGAACTACAAAAGCATAAAGGCTGAGTGCTTTCGCACCCAGCCTTTTGCTTTTGTTAGAGGGAAAACTCGACCTCCAAATCACTAAGTCTTTTTGATGAAATATCTATGTAAAGAGGGACTCGGTCACGAGTTACTAAGCTTTTTCTTCGTTCTCCGCTATCGCTACGAACTCAAAAAATCTAAGTACTCTCGACCCCGACTCGGCGACAAGCCTGCTCCGCTACGCTCCGCATCTTGTATACCGCCTCCGTCTTTCGAGTCCCTCTAGGAACTACAAAAGCATAAAGGCTGAGTGCTTTCGCACCCAGCCTTTTGCTTTTGTGTTCCTAGAGGGACTCGAACCCCCAACGACGGTTCCGAAGACCGTTATGATATCCATTTCACCATAGGAACATATCACCGTCTAGATTATACTTGAAATTAGCAAAAAAGCTATTATTTTAGGGGAATTAACTAATTGAGCCAACAAATCCACCAACATAGTAGGTTATAACAATAACAGCAACTGTGATTAATAAATGTTCAGCAATCACTTCAAACGGCTTTATTCCTTGTTGTTTAGAAATATAATAACTGAGAGTAGTAATCAAAAATAATCCCCACAAAATGCTAGCGAAAATAGCAAAGTGAATAGAAAAAAGCAAAACAGGAATAACAAAAGTCAGAGCAATAAAAAACTTAGACAAAAACGTATACAAAGTTGATTCCCAAACCTCATGATGGTTATGTCCATTGGTTGATTCTTCAGAAATATGTATTCCAAGAGCATCAGAAAGAGCGTCAGCAATGGCTATAACAAGAATACCGCTTAAAACAATTGAACTGGATTCAGTTGCAGAATCCAAACCAACAACAACACCTAATGTTGTAATAACCCCAGAAGTTAGTCCAAAACTAATCCCTTTTTTTATTGATGGTTTCATATTAATAAAAATAATAGCATAAAAAACTATTATAACGAATACTGAAAAAGACTCTTATCCACTCCTCTTTTGTTTATTTTTATATTCTCCAGTAAACTGAAAAGAATATAAAAATGCTATAATTTAAATATTAAAAATATTTTGTAAAACATAGTTATGGACCCGCTATTCCTC
>JAHJLO010000129.1 GCA_018821685.1 Patescibacteria group bacterium | reverse complement strand
GATAGCTGTTTTACCAACACCAGGCTCTCCAATAATCATAGGATTGTTTTTTGTTCTTCTTGATAGAACTTGAAGCACTTGACGAATTTCCGAGTCTCGGCCAATTACAGGATCAAGCTTTCCATTTCGTGCTTTTTCTGTAAAATCTATCGTATATTTATTTAAATATTCATATTGAGCTTGTGCTACAGTACTTACTTTAAATTTTCCTTCAAGAATACTTTTTGAAAATTCTGATATTTTTTCGTCGGTTGCACCGGCAGATTTGAGTGTTTTAAGAATGAAACTATCTTTTAACATTGCAAGGAAAAGTTGTGCAATAGAGATATATTTATTATCCATCTCGTTTGCCATTCTATCTGATTGGAAGAAAATTTCCTGCAAAGCTTTATCTGGAACAGTATCTTTCGAACTCTTACTTGCCAACGGAGTTTTAGAAACTGCTACATCAATTTGGGATTTTACCTCTTCAATGTTTACATTTATTGCTTTTATATATTGTCTTATATGCTCAAAATTTTGATCTATCATAATAGAAAAAAGATGAGCAGGAGATACAAACTCATGATTTTTTGTCATAGCCATTTGACAGGCTTTTGTAATAATACTTTGTACTTTTAGAGTAAATCGTTCTGGTTCCATAATTATTCCCTATATTTCTTGTTTTCTTAGAAAATTCCCAGAACTGCGATGGCAAATCCATCTTACGCTGGGATATAATAATAAAGACTTTCAGGCAAAAATAATACATATTTCCAACTAGAACAAGCCGTAATACCTTTGAAAACAAGTTGTTATATAAAAAAACACCACTAAATAACTTTTTCCAAAACCATCATATGAAGTTGATAGTTTATAGTACTTCTATCATGAAGCCTTACATTCCATGATATATCATCTATTTCTGATATTATTTTAAGATTACTAAGGTACATAGGATGATTTTTATTCTCAACCAAATCTTTTAATATCAGTTCACTCAAACCTTTATATTCTGATCTTTGAGAGTGACCACCTATCCATGAGGGAATTGCAGTTGCATTTCCCCAGTCATAGGGCGTTGTAATTATAATTTTTCCGTTTTGGTTTACTATATTTCTTATAGAGATTAAGTGATCATATGGAGAAGCAACACAATCTAAAACATTCAAACTCAGTGCTAATGAGAAAGTAGAACTTTTAAACGGAAGTGACAGTGCATCGCAAGCCCAAAAATCAATGTTTTCAGTTTTAGCAAAATTTACAGGAAAATTTTCATAGTCATAAACAAGTCTTACTCTTCGCCTGTTATAAGTAATTTTTTTTTCGTTAAGAATTTTTTTAGCCAATCTCAGCATACCAAAATTAAGATCAACCCCAAGAACAATATCTTCAAATTTGTCTGCAAGTTCAAAAGTACTTCGGCCTACGGAACAACCTATATCTATTATAGATCCAGAGGTTTTGTTTCCCAGATTTTGAATGGCAATGTTTAATATTTTGGCTATAGAAGATTTATCTTTTTCCCCATTTTTCAGATTCTCATAGTGATCGAAAGCATAAACACTTATATAATATCTGTACGAATTATATATTGAGTCATTTTCGCAGCAATCTCCGATTAGGCTCTCTGTTACAGCACTTAGATCAGTACGTTTCATTATTGAAAATATATTATGAGAGATATAGTATCTCAAATCATCAACGATAATTGGAATAGAGTCAATGATAGGATATTCTCTTAAACATTCCTTATTTGAGCAAATAAGGATTCCCTCAATAATATCACTTTGTTTTTCTTTGACCACAGAACCAATCGCAAGTTCACTCTCTTTACCATATATTCTCTTACAGCAAGGGCAAATAGGGCTGAGTCTTTCAAAATGAAGAGTTTTCAATTTATCATCACACTTGTGCATCCAGGAGGTAAAATTTTACCCACGGGACTTGGTATTGGAGCAACACAACTTGCATGAGCACTCATATCACCAACTCTAGCAGCTGGCATACCTCCTATAAGAACGGATGTTGATCCTTGAGAAATAACGCCAGGTCCACCAGGAACACATGGTACTAAAGTGCAAATACTGGTTAGACTGCCCATTGTAGCAGCAGGCAGTCCTCCTATAAGCACAGTCACTACACCAGAAATAATCGGCAAGGGTAGTGCTGGATGAGGAACAGGAGTTGGCACTGGAGCTGGTGGATGTATTGGTGCATGGCAATGCGGTGCACTTTGCATCACATTGTCTCCCATTCGTGCTGCTGGCGGCATTTTTATTCTCCTTATTGATTCAATATTATTTTTTTTGCTATTTTGTATTTATCAAACGAGG
>JAHJLO010000124.1 GCA_018821685.1 Patescibacteria group bacterium | reverse complement strand
AGAGAGGCTTCAATTCTTCCTATTTGTATACTGTTTCTATTTAGGCTTCCACTTACTTTCGGAGGAGTTCTGTCTATAAGAATAGCAATATCAATCGCAGAAACATTTTCTGCACTATCTTTCGCCTGAATGCTTAAATTATACTTACCTTCTCTAAAAGAGGAGTTATCCCACTCTAATTCAAAGTTTTCTGGAGGATTTGTTTTTGTTGAAACGGTTCGATCACCTATAAATGCAAGAACTTCAACAACCTTGGATATCTTATCTTTTACTGAAAGTTTTATATGTCCTTTTACTGAAAAACTAATTTTATTGCTTTTCTCATAGGTTATAACAGGCGGTTCTTTATCAACTTTTAAAAGCTGATCTGCTATTCTTGCTTTGTTAGCTGCACTATCAAAAATCATTGCACCGAGCGTATGATTTCCACTATTTGCAATATTAATAGATGCTTCCCATCCATTTTTTGTTTTTTTTGCCAAAATATGCTTTTTATTATCAACAATAAATTCTATCTTTGAAATTTCAGAAATATCATCAGATGCTATCACCTTAGCATTAAATGGCTTACTAAAGTAGGCTATTTTTGGATACACAAGTCTACCCTTTGGCGGTGATATATCATAGATTATTTCTACCGGGCTACTTTCTGAAGTATTACCAGCAATATCTTTGGCCTTAATTCGAATAGAGTCTTTTCCCTGCTTTTGAGGAATATAGTTAAGAAACCACAAATCTCCTTTTTTTGCAAGTGCTATAGGCTTTGAATTATTACTAAGAAGCTTTACATCAAGAATATTAGAATCATCAATTACATTGATTTTTACTTCTATTGGTTTGTTGCTTATAAATTTTTGTTCTGGAGATATCCATTCAATTATAGGAGGAGTCTGGTCAATTTCTGCATATATCTCAACACTGTTAGAATTACCAAGTTTATCATTAGCAGTTACAATTATTTTATATTTACCATCTTTTAATTTATCCCACTTACATCCCCATTTACTCTTTGTTTGCCAGAGTATACCTTTCTTATCAGGTATCTCTTTGAGTATGAAATCTACATGAGCTACATCAGCAGGATCTGAAACATCTACTTCACAAGTTAAAAATTCACGTAAGGGGCCTTGAGCAAGAGGTGCAAGAACTTTTATTCTTGGTCCTTGTAAATCAAGACGAATTTTTTCTGTAATTTTTTTTGTGTTTCCAGCTTTGTCAAATGCCTGAATTCCAAACAAATGGTAACCTCTTGAATTTTCAGGTATTTTCCACTCAAGTTCATATGTATCTTTTATTTTTTTCGCAAAACCAATAGATTTCTGGTTAATAATAAATTCCAGCTTATCTATTCCTGCAATTTTATCAGTAGCAGTAGCATAAAATTTAACAAGCTTATCCTTTTGCTGAATAAGATTTTTAAAATGAACATCTGGAGGTGTTTTATCAACTATTATTGAAACTACAGGAGATAGATATTCTTTTTTTGCAAGAACTGCTTTTACTTGAATTTTGTGAGTACCATCTAAAAGAGAATCAGTATCAAGCACATACATCCATTTACCATTTTTTAGAATTAAATCTCCAGTAGGTTTTTCATTAATAAGAATAATTGCTTTATCAACTTTTGAAGATATGGAAGCTTCAATTGGAGTTTTTTGATTAACTACTCTCTTATCAAGATTGATAAGAATTTTAATATCTTGTTTCTGAGCAAATATATAAGGAAAAAATAAAACAAATACAATGAAAAAAAATACTCCCTTACTCATTATTCACTCCTTTAAGTGAGGTTGTAAAACTACTATATCTAAAACGTAAAAACTAAACATATCAGATAAAATATTATCTGTCAAGACGACATTGTGAAATAGATAAATTTAAGTCAATTTGACAATATATCATCATGGAAAAGCCATATAAATAACGGAACAACTTTCTATAAAATATTCCAAGTTGTAAATACCTGCTTAGTATACTATTAGAATAAGGTTGTTTACAACTGCTATGTTTTATGATATTTTAGAAATATT
>JAHJLO010000078.1 GCA_018821685.1 Patescibacteria group bacterium | reverse complement strand
TAATGAAGATTACCATATCTCCTCCTCTGACATCTCAGCTCTAGATGCAGGAACAGACCTTTCTGCAGACGCTAATCTTGCTTTTGCTACTGATATCGACGGAGACACCCGTTCAACTTGGGACATCGGAGCAGATGAATATGTAGCTTCTGTCTCTTCTGCTGCTGGTTCATTCTCAGCCTACAAACAAAGTATTCCTCCTCCTGTAATAAGTAACGTTACCGTTGATGTTGAAGGGGATAAAGCTATTGTTAAATGGAAAACTGATAAGCCTGCTATTTCTGAAGTTTATTGGTCAGATAAGTTCTATTGGCTTAACAGAGTTGAGATTGAGAGAAGTTTTAAGACAAATCATTCTGTCGTTTTGAAAGTTAATATAGAGAAAGATACTAAATATTATTTTAAAGTTAGATCTACTGATAATTACAATACAGGTTTTGATTATAAATTATATTCTTTTGTAATTCCGGAGAAGATTGAATCTGAAGATTTAAGTGAATTAGATTTAGAAACTTTACCTGAACAAAAAGAAATTGATAATAGTGAAGCTCGTGTTTCAAGTATTGATGATTTAAAAGTATCTCATTCTTTAGATTCTAACTTAGCTTTAGATTTAAAATGGAGTGATTCAAATGAAGTTTCTCTTGTTGAAAGTTATTCTATATTTAAAAATGGTTCGTTTTTGTTAAAAACAAACTCTCCCTCTTTTACAGATTCAAATATATTACCTTCAAGTTATTATTCCTACTATGTTGTTGTTAATGGAAACAATAATACAAAATCTAATAGTTCTAATGTTGTTGGAATTATGAGTACAGATAAGATAACGGGAAATGGAATAGTTGGTGTAAGAGAAACAGAAATAAGTGGAATAGAAAGTATCAAAACTTTACTCCAAAAACAAATCGATTCTTTGTTTTTTTTGATTGAAAGATTGAAAATTTTGTTGGAGGGTTAAATAAACAAAAGAACAAAAAACTCGACAAGTCCGACTTGTCGAGTTTTTTGTTCTTTTGTTTTGTTTAGTAATTTCTTAATCTCTCTACTTTCTCGTTTTGTCTTATCTTTTCGTGGGCTTTTGCTTCAATCTGTCGAATACGTTCACGAGTAACCCCGAATTCACGTCCTACCTCCTCTAAAGTATGTGTAATTCCATCAACAAGACCATGTCTCATCTCAAGAATCTTTCTTTCTTTAGGAGAAAGCTCTTCTAAAATTTCTTTAACCTGGTCAGTCAAAATTCTTCTTGAAGAATTTTGATCCGGCATCAAAATCTTTTCATCAGGGATAAAATCTCCTAATGTAGATTTACTGTTATCAGAATCATCCCCGACAGGATTTTCTAATGAAATAGTTGCTTGATCAATTTGTTGAATATTGTAAATTTTCTCAATATCAAGTTCCATTTCTTCTGCCATTTCTTCTGGCAAAGGCATTCGACCCAAATCTTGAGATAATCTCCTCATTACTTGTTTATACTTAGCAATTGTTTCAACCATGTGAACTGGAATTCTAATTGTCCTAGATTGATCAGCGAGAGCTCTCGTAATAGCTTGTCTAATCCACCAAGTCGCATAGGTTGAAAACTTAAACCCTTTTGTCCAATCAAATTTATCAACAGCCTTAAAAAGGCCTAGGTTTCCCTCTTGAATAAGGTCTAGTAAAGTAAGATTCGGACTTCTCCCTATATATTTTTTGGCAATGGAAACAACTAATCTCAGGTTAGCTCTAGCCAAAAGGTTTTTAGCTTCTTCCTCCCCTGCTTCGATTCTTTTAGCGAGTTCTTTTTCTTCGAAACCAGACAATAGCGGATATTTACCAATTTCCTTTAAATAAATTTGAATGGAATCATATCTACCTCCTGCTTTTTTGGCAACAGAATCATCATCTTCTAGTTCCAACATTCCTCCATTTTCTACGATATCAATGTTAGCTCCTTCGAGATTGTCGTATAAATCTTCCAAAAAATTAATATCATCTTCAATGGTAGGAAATTCTTTAAGAATTCCGTCGTGAGTAATAAAACCTCTTTCTTTACCTTGTGATATTAATTTCTCAACTTTTTTATTTTTATCAGCTTTTGTTAATTTTTTAATAACTACTTTTTTTATAGGAGCTACTTTATTAACAACAAAAGTTTTTTTCTTATCTGACTTTGAAACAACAGCTTTCTTTTTAGGAAGGACTTTTTTTGTTGGAGCTTTTTTAACAGGTGTCTTTTTTGCAACCGCTTTTTTAGCGATTACTTTTTTTACCTTATTCTTTTTTATTTTGGTTTTTATTACCATATTATTAAATTTTTTCTATTTTTTTAGACAACTCATTATACAGCTTCATATTATCGTCGCTCTCGTCTCCGTCATTTATTTTCTTTAAAACCTTATTTCTTTCTTCTTTTAAATATTCCTTCTCCAAATTAATAAAAAGCTCTTCTACTTTATTTTTTAAACCTCTTTCGTCGGTGTATAAATTTTCGGCTTCAAAAATTATTTCATTTTTTATTTCATCAGATAGATTCTCGATTTTTTCAAAAACATCTCCTCCAAGTATCTCCTTTAATTGTGTTTCTGTTTTCTCAATATCCAAAACAGATTCTTCTAATCCCTTTTGCCAATATAGTATCCCAGAAAGTTCCCTAATAGCCTTATTTTTAGTTTTTAAAACCTTTTTCTGAGTTATTATAATTTCCTCTTTCGCTATAATCTCATCCTTAGGAGAGCCGACTAAATCTTCCCAAATAGCACTTTCGGATATTCCGGTTTTTGCCGAAATCTTTGAAACAAAATAATCTTGTTCAATTTTACTATTTAAACCAGATACCAAAGGCAAAACAATTTTGTTTATTTCCATTCCAAGACTTCTTTTATCTAAACCTTTATTTCTTAAAACGTTTAAATTAAAGTCTATAATATGAACAGAATTTTTCAAGGCAGAAACCCAACCATCTTTATCTTTTAAAATAAAGTCTGCGGGATCAAGCCCTTCAGGGATCTCAACCAATTTAACTTCCATTCCCTCTCCCAAAGCTAATTTGGCTCCTTTATTAGCGGCATTCAAACCAGCTTTATCACCATCGAAAGCCATCGCTATTTTATTAGACAACCTCTTCAATAACACTAAATGGTCTCCCGTTAAAGCTGTTCCTGAAGTGGCCACTGCATTGGTAAAACCTGCTTGATGAGACATGATGATATCCATCTGGCCCTCTACGAGAATTGAAAAATCTCTTTTTCGAATATCGTTTTTAGCGAAATTATACCCATACAATATTTTTGATTTATGAAAAAGAACTGTCTCTGGACTATTCAAATATTTTGCTGATTTTTCATCATCCTTGTAAATCCTTCCGGAAAAAGCTATGGTTCTCCCTGAATTATCAAATATTGGAAAAATTACTCTACCTCTAAACCTGTCGTAAAAACCATCTCCTTTTTCTCTTTTTTTAATCAAGCCAACCTCTTCCATCTCAGAATCGTTAAAATTTTTTGTTTTTAAAAAATCATATAACGAAGTCCAATCATCCCGAACAAAACCTATTCTAAAATTTTTGATTGTTTCTTTTTTTAATCCTCGATTTTCTAAATATCCCAGAACTTCTTTATTCTCTGAAAGACCTTTTTCAAAAAACAAAGTCGCTTCTTCCATAACCTTAAACAATCTTTCTCTTTCATCCTTTAAACGAGGATCCTCTTTGACAAGTTCAACGCCAGCCTTTTCTGCTAAAATTTTTAAAGCTCCCGGAAAATCAACACCCTCAAATTGTTCAACAAATGTGAATATATCTCCTCCAGCGCCACACCCAAAACATTTGTAAGTTCCTCTATCTGGTGAAACAAAGAATGAGGCGGTTTTTTCATTATGAAAGGGACACTTCCCTTTCAAATTTGCCCCAGCTTTATCTAATTTTATATATGAACCGACAACGTCAACAACCCCTAGTCTTTCTTTTATTCGGCTGACGTTATCAATTGACATATTTTTAATTTGAAACTTACACCTTCTCCTCGTTTTTTATCTATGATCTTCTAACCCAGCCTGCAACTCGTCAATCATCACTTTTTTAGGACTTCCTTCGTAAGCAGAACCTGCGGGAATTAAATTACCGACAATAATGTTTTCTTTCAAACCAACCAAGCGGTCTTGAGCTCCTCTAAGTGAAGCGTTGATAAGCATTTTTGTTGTATTTTGGAAAGAAACAGCCGAAAGGAAACTTTCTCTTGTCAAGGAAACTTCTGTGATTCCAAGAATCAAAGGAGTTGCTTTCGCTAATTCAAGTCCAGCATCTTTTGCTTTTGCATTTTCTTTTGCCAAAATATAATCTTCCACAACCTCGCCAACAGTTAAACCTGTTTCCCCAGAGTCTTTAACTCGGCTTCTTGAGAACATTTGTTTAATAATAACCTCAACATGTTTTCGTGAAATAGAAGCTCCCTGAAGCTCATAAATCTTTGTAGCCTCATCAATAATGTAATCCTGTGTTTTTGATTTACCTGCATACAAGAACATTTCAGCAATATCAGCAGAACCATCAGTTAGCATTTGTCCTTTTTGAACAGCCTCTCCGGATTTAACCAGGATAGTTCTATTAAAGGGAACAACATAAGTGTTCTTTTTGTCTTTTTTGAATTTGCTTTTATCTGTTTCGTTAGGCAATATTGTGATTTCTTTAACATCCCCGTCATTAATTATCTCAAGAATCATACCATCAACCTTACTGATAACAGCCGGAGATTTTGGAATTCTTCTTTCAAAAATTTCTTCAACTCGAGGAAGACCAGAAGTAATGTCACCACCAACAGAAGCAGTACCTCCTTGGTGGAAGGTTCTCATTGTAAGCTGAGTACCTGGTTCACCAATAGCCTGAGCTGCAATAGTACCAACAGCTTCTCCTAATTCAACAACTTTATCACTTCCTAGATCCAGTCCGTAACATTTTTTACAAACACCTCTTGGAGCCTCACATGACATTGGAGATCGAACTACGACCTCTTCAACACCAGCATCTTCCATGGCTCGAGCATCATCCCTTAAAATAAAGTGTCCTTTTTTAAACATGATATTCCCTTTTGGATCTTCAACATTCTTCGCTAAATATCTTCCCTTAACACTTTTTTCTAATGAAATTTCAAAACCAGCGGAGCTATTTCTATTTACTGTAATAGCCTCTTTAGTTCCACAGTCTTCTGAGTTAACGATCACGTCCTGAGCAACATCAAACAAACGTCTAGTTAAATAACCAGCTTTAGCTGTGTTCAAGGCAGTATCGGCAAGACCTTTTCTTGATCCGTGAGTCGTAATAAAATATTCGATAGGAGTCAATCCTTCTTTTGCAGAAGAAATAATAGGGAACTCAATGGTTTCACCAACTGTGTTTTGAATCAAACCTTTCATACCAACCATCTGAGTTAAGTTTCCGAGAGAACCTCTAGCTCCAGACATCCACATATCGTGAACCGGTCCATTCGGGTCTAAGGAGTCAGGAATAAGTGCCTCAATTTGGCTCTTAGCATCATGCCAAATCTCGACATTGCTTCGGTGTCTTTCGGTTTCTGAAAGCAATCCCTCATCATATTGAGACCAAACATCATCTGATTTTTTCTGAGATATTTTAATGATATCTTTTTTACCTTCTGGAACAACGATATCATCGAGACTCCAGGTAATACCAGATTCTGTTATATATCTAAATCCAAAAGTTTTAATCTTATCCAAAATTTTAGGAAGTCTATTTGTCCCATACTTATCGATCAAATTATCAATCAAATTAGCCATTGACTTCTTTGTCATTTCTTTATTGATAAATGGATAGTCTGAAGGAAGGACAGAGTTGAACAATAATCTTCCAACAGAAGTTTCAAAAATTTCTCCTTCAAAATGCTTATACTTTTCATTATCAGTCGACATTACGTTAATTTTTGCTCTAAAATCAACAACATCAAGGTCGTAGGCCGTAATAGCATTATTTGGACTTGGGAAATATTTTCCTTCTCCTTTCTTCCCATCAATAGTTTTTGTCATCCAGTAACAACCCAAAACAATATCAAGCAACTTAGCAGAAACCACAGGTCGTCCGCTACCAGGTTTCAAAACATTTTTATCAGAAGCCATAATTTCTTTTGCTTCCAATTGAGCCTCCTCTGACAAAGGAACGTGAACAGCCATCTGATCACCATCGAAGTCAGCGTTGAAAGCTGAACAAACTAATGGGTGAACCTGAATAGCGTTACCTTCAATAAGTTTAGGTTGGAAAGCTTGAATACCAAGTCTGTGTAGAGTAGGAGCACGGTTTAGAAGAACATATTTACCTTTAATAACGCCTTCTAGAATAGCCCAAACTTCAGGAACTCCTTCATCAATAAGTCTTCCTGCCCACTTAATATTATAGGCTAAACCTTGTTCCAAAATTTTTGAAATAACAAAAGGTCTGAATAATTCAAGTGCCATATGTTTAGGCAAACCACACTGATCAAGATCTAATGTGGGACCAACAACAATAACCGAACGACCAGAATAGTCGACTCGTTTTCCAAGAAGGTTTTGTCTAAACAAACCTTGCTTACCTTTTAGGTTATCAGAAAGAGATTTTAGAGGTCTTCTTTGTGATTGACTCATTGCTGAACCAGCGCCAGTCCTCTTTGAGTTGTCGATAAGTGAGTCAACGGCTTCTTGTAAAATTCTTTTTTCGTTTCTTAAAATAACTTCAGGAGCATTTATATCCAACAACTTTCTCAAACGATTATTTCTGTTAATAACCCTTCTGTATAAATCATTTACATCTGAAGTAGCATGACGTCCACCACCCAAAGAAACCATTGGTCTAATAGCTGGAGGAATAACAGGAATTCTTGTTAAGAACATCCATTCAGGTCGAACATTGGCTTTTACCATGGCTCGAGCTAAACCTAGTCTTTTATTTAATTTTATTCTTTCGATTGAACCTGCCTTTTCCATTCTAACTTCCATCTTAAGAATAAGGTCATCTAAATTAAGATTTTTACAGATATTATAAATAGCTTCAGCTCCAATACTCGCTTCAAAAATAGTTCCGTATTTTAAAGCAAATTTATGGTAAGTAATCTCATCCAAAACAGCCCCTTTATGGATTCCAGATATTTCTTTCTTAACATTAACAAGTAATTCTTTTAATTTCTCTTTTGTTTTTTCATCGTTAAGAGTTTTAATTTTTGTTTTGAACTCAGCCTCAACATCTTTCAGAACTCTTTCTTTTTCAGTTTTATTTACTTCAGTAACAATATACCCAGCAAAATAGATAACCTTCTCAATATCAGAAGTTGTTAGTCCAAGAAGAGTACTGATTCTTGAGGGAATGCTCTTAAGATACCAAATATGAGAAACAGGAGTCGCTAATTCAATATGACCCATTCTGTCTCTTCTGACGATAGCTTTTGTAATTTCAACTCCACATTTTTCACAAACAATACCTTTATATCGTATACCTTTATATTTTCCACAATAACATTCAAAATCTTTTTCTGGTCCAAAGATTTTTTCATCAAACAAACCTCCCTTTTCACTTCTTTGTGTTCGGTAGTTAATTGTTTCAGGTTTTGTAACTTCACCGTAAGACCATTCTAATATTTTTTCAGGAGAAGCTAGTCGTAGAGTAACTAGGTCGAAATTTTGTTTTTGTTCTTTTTGTTCTTTCTTTTGCATGTTTTTATAGTTTTTAGTTAATAAGTTTTTAGTTTTGCTTTCAACTTTTTATTAACCTTCTAACTTTTCATTGTTTTTTAATTCGACCTTCTCTTCTTCACTTAATTCAATATCTAAAGCCAAACCTCTTAAGTTCTTTACAAGAACACTAAAGGAAGCTGGTGTATTAGGTTCAGGAATTCTTTTACCTTTAATAATTGCATCAAAGGCGGCTGACCTTCCGACGATATCATCTGATTTTATGGTAAGAACCTCTCTCAATGTATAAGCAGCACCATGTCCCAACAATGCCCAGACTTCCATTTCTCCAAATCTCTGTCCTCCGTTTTGAGCCTTTCCACCCAATGGTTGTTGGTTAATAAGTGAGTAAGGACCAACTGAACGCATGTGAATCTTGTCTTCAACCATGTGGTGAAGTTTCAAAATATACATATACCCAACGGCAATATCTTGATTAAACCTTTCTCCTGTTCTACCATCAATCAAAGGTATTTTTCCATTTTCATTAAATCCAGCTTTTTTCAATTCCTCTCTAATTTCTTTATCAGTAGCTCCTTGGAATGGAGGAACAATCGCTTGATAATTAAGAGTGTGAGCAGCCAATCCTAAGTGTAATTCCAAAATCTGTCCTAGGTTCATACGAGAAGGAACTCCAAGCGGTGTTAGGATAACATCAACAGGTGTTCCGTCTTCCATATGAGGCATATCTTCTACTGGTAAAATTCTTGAAATAACACCCTTGTTTCCATGTCGTCCAGCAAGCTTATCTCCGACAGAGATCCCTCTTAGTTCTGCAATTTCAATATAAATTTTCTTAATAACACCAGATTCTGTGACTTCCCCATCTTCTCTTGAGAAAACCTTAACACTAACAACTCTTCCTCTCTTTCCTCCTGGCATTCTTAATGAAGTATCTTTAACATCTCGAGCCTTCTCTCCAAAAATTGATCTAAGTAATCTTTCTTCTGGGGTTAATTGAGTTTCTCCTTTTGGAGTAATTTTACCAACAAGAATATCTCCAGGACCAACTTCGGCCCCAACTCTAATAATTCCGTCTTCGTCTAGATTTTTTAATTTACCTTCACTAACATTGGGAATGTCGTGAGTAGTTACTTCCGCGCCTAGTTTAGTGTCCCGAACATCTTCGGCAAACTCCTCAACGTGAAGGCTTGTAAGTGTATCCTTCTTAACCAATCTTTCAGAAATAATAATCGCATCCTCATAGTTAGAACCAGCCCATGACATAAACGCCACCAAACAGTTTTGCCCAATAGCAATTTGTCCATTATCACTTGAAGAAACGTCAGCGAGAACATCTCCTTTCTTAACTTTCTGTCCAAGATCAACGGAAGGACGGTGACTAAATGCACTTTTATCATTTGTCCTGGATAGATAAACTAAACTATAACTTTTTTCTTTTCCTGCTGAATTTTTAACTTTAATATTTCTAGCATCTACATAACTTACAACACCGCTTTCTTCTGAAAGAATAAGTCTTCCAACGTCTCGAGCAGCTCTTTCTTCAATTCCTGTAGCAACCAATGGAGCTTGAGGAATAATACAAGGAGTAGCCTGCTTCTGCATGTTTGATCCCATCAAAGCTCTGTTCGCATCATCGTGGTTTACGAAAGGAATCATTGAAGTTGCAACAGAAAAAGCCTGGTTAGCAGCAACATCCATATAATCAATCTTTTCTCTAGGAATTAATACCGGCTTACCAGTATTTCTAGCCTCCACTTTTTCATCTAAAATTTTTCCATTATTATCATAATTTGTAGCTGAGTGAGCAATGTTATAGTTTTCTTCTTCCAAAGCATTCAAAAATTCAATTTCCTTCGTAATCTTTCCGTTTTTTACTTTTGCATAAGGAGTTTCAATCATTCCATAGGAATTTATTCTTGCATAGTTTGCTAATCTTAAAATAAGACCAATGTTTTGACCCTCAGGAGTTTGAATAGGACAAAGTCTTCCATAATGAGAAGTATGGACGTCACGAACCTCAAAAGAAGCTCTTTCTCGAACCAAACCTCCAGGACCTAAAGCAGAAACGGTTCTTAAATGCTCAAGCTCGTGCAAAATATTATCCTGTTGCATAAACTGTGACAACTGGTTTGTTGTATAGAACTCTTTAATTCGAGCTTGTAGAGGTCTTGGACTCACAAATTGAACAGGAAGAGTTGCATCTACATCAATAATAGACATCCTATCTTGGATGTTTCTCTTCATTTGTAGCATACCAACTCTAAACTTATGTTGAATCATTTCTCCAAAATATCTAACTCTTCTTGATCCTAAATGGTCAATATCATCTGACTTTGCATTAGGAGTTTCGTTTAATTTAACAATATGAGCAAGAATAACTTTTAAATCTTCAACAGAAAGGCCTCTTTCTTTCAAAGCTTTTTTATCTGTTGGTTTTTTAAATCTCTGGTTAAAATGGAATCTACCAACCTCTGAAAGATCGTATTTTTCAGGGCTTAAAATAGAATCAACGAATTCTTTCGCATGACCGGGAGCCACCATCCCCCCGTCTCTCAATCTCTTATAAATTTCAACGTATGAATCATTAACAGTTTTGGCAGCATCTTTAGCAACCGAAAGCTGAATCATTTTTTTCATATTATCTTCCTTAAAAAGAGTTGTTAGATCTTCAGGAGTATCAAGAATTCTAAACAAAGATGAAATTGGAAATTTTCTTTTTCTATCTATTCTTACATAAATAACACCATCGGCATCTGATTCTAATTCAACCCAAGCTCCTCTAGATGGAATAATTTTTGCTCCAAAATATTTTTTACCTTTAATTTCTTGTTCGGTAAAGAAGACTCCGAAAGAACGGGCTAATTGAGGTACTACAACTCTTTCAACTCCGTTAATAACAAAAGTCCCGTGATCGGTCATCAAAGGGAAATCAACAAGAAAAATATCCTGTTCTTTTTCAGAACCCGTTGTTAAATTTTTTAATTTAGCTTTAACAGTAAGGGAAGAAGTATAGGATAACTTATTTCCTTTTGCATGAAATTCATCAAACTCAGGTTTTGCAAACTCAAAATGATTAAACTCCAACTGGAATTTCTTTTCAGAATAATCTTTAATAGGAGTAAATTCTTTAAGAACTTCTTTAACTCCATCTTCAACAAACCATTTATATGAAGCAACCTGGGCTTCAACTAAATTAGGTAATTCAACCATTGGTTCTTTGTATTTACCAAAAAACTTTTGTTCCATTTTCTTTGTAGTACTCATATTTTATAAAAATTTACAGTCCGTTGCTTACAACAAACTCATCTATTAATAACTCAGGCAAAAACAAAAAGAAACCACTTAAAAAGAGGTTCTCATTTTTTATTTATTTATTTAGTGTTGCCCGTAAACAAAATAATTTTACAAATCATCTGATCAGGATGATTTTTCGAATTAAACTATTAAAAGGTTTCGGAATTTCTATCAGAACTCAATCGGGCGTTGATTAAATTTACTTTAAAATACACTGCCATTTGGTAATTTAAAAGCAAACTTAATTGGTATGCACCAGTTTATATCAAAAAAAATAGTTTGTCAACAAACAAAAAAGTCAATTGTGGATAACCCTCTCCTATTTCACCTATGTGAAAAAACAAACACCCTTAAATCCAACTTCATAGATTTTAAATAAAAAAACAATGACTACATTGTAGTCATTGTTTTTTTATTTATTTGTTTAATTTAAGATTTCTTTACTTCTTCGACTACTGGGGTTTCCTCTTTTACTTCTTCTACCGGAACTTCTTCCTCGGTTGTTTTTTTCTCAACAACTTCTGGAGTTTCCTCAGCAGTAGTTTCTTCTTTAACAGGAGCTTCGGCTTCATTAGCAGAAACTTCTTCGGCTTTCTCGGCAGCTTCGGCTTCTGCTTCAGCAGCTTTTGCGGCAGCTCGAGCTTCCTCTTCAGCCTTTACCTTAGCTTCAGCAGCTTCGGCTTCTGCTTTAATTTTCTCTTCATTTACAATAGGAGATTTTTTAGGAAGAACATTAATTTTCTTTCCTTCAATAATTTTTTCTGTTATTAAAATATTGTGAACAGTATCAGAAACCTGAGCCCCTTGAGCAACAAGCTCTTTTACCCTATCACCCTCAATTTTTCTAACATCCTTTTTAGCGTCATAATTTCCAAGAATTTCTAGAAAATTTCCACTCTTAGGACCATTTTTAGAATCAGTTAAAACAATCCTAAATGAAGGATCGTGTTTTCTCCCAACTCTTTGTAATCTGATTTTTAACATAGACAATATACTACCAAAACTATTACTGTTATGCAATAGGTTTAAAAAAATAATCAATATTTATAAAATTTTAGCAAAATAATAACGTAGATTTTCTAAGTACAAAAATCTACGTTATTTTTTTATTTACCGTTTTATTCATGCAGGACGAATCTTCCTAAGAGATTCTAAAGCTCCCTGAGGAACTCCCAACATTTCCAAGCCTTTTATCACTATATCTACGCAAGAATAAACATAGACAATAACACTCTTTCGTCCTTCGGGAAGGCAGTGCTCGCAGCCCTTACGGTAAACAAGATCAGCTCTAATTTTACCGTCTTTTTCACTCCTCGAGACCCATTGGCTAGAATCACAATCTAGGCAAAAAGTCAGTGTAAAAAAAGGGCTCATCAACATTTTAAAACAAGTTCCACAAATAGGTAAAAAGTCAGGAGTGCCTGGATCTAAATCAACATGATACTTATTGATCAAAGTTTCTTTCGGAACAAGAAGAGCTCCCTCTGCCACCCGATAAGAAAAGTTCATTTTTTCTTCTGTTAATTCTTTATCCTCACAACCATGTTCGGCTAGATGAAGCCAGTAGCTGGGAAGAACATGGGACAAACAACAAAACCCTCCTTGCCAATTTTCATCCATCACTGCGTCTTGATATTCACCAAGAATAGGATTGTTATCGATACGTCCAATTTTTTCTATAACTACAAGATCCTTATCGGTATTTTTTGACATAATAGCCCTCCAATTTTCTAAGATTTTGGCCTCAATGACCTTTTAAAGATTTCTATATTCAGATTATCACACAATTCTTGATTTGTTAACTCTAAAACATAAAAATACAATATTTCTAAAAGATTATTACCGAAAAAAGTTTTTTTGCTTTTTAACTTGACCCGGGCTCAAATTATGAATATTATTGTGAGTAGATAAGTAGCACCTCTCAAATATTTTAAAAGGAGGACCCATGAGCAAAAAATTGTTGTTTGTGAACATCGGCGAAGAAAGCCCAAGAACATTTATAATCCCAATAATTCTAAAAAACCCGGAGTTGGGAAAAAAAATCGAAGAAATTCTGGCACGTCCAAAACCTTCCAATCCTGGACGTATAGTTTTTACAATTATTGACTTAAAAGAAGATATTTCTTTGGTGGGAGTAAAAGCTACTGTTCTCGAAGATGTTAGCCCTGAAGAATATTTAAAGTATTTGGAAAAGGTTTGGATAGACAAAGCTTGAATTAACTCTTCAAGTGCACACCCTTAAATACTTGTCGTGGCGTTAAATAGTTAAGACGTTTACGCGGTCGGCTGTTTAGTTTACGAACAGCACACTGAACATCTTTGTTTGTAATTGTAGCAAAAGAAAAAC
>JAHJLO010000077.1 GCA_018821685.1 Patescibacteria group bacterium | reverse complement strand
TCTTAGAACAGCTGCGGCATCAACACTCAAATGGTCTCTTAACTTACTCGCAAAAAAAGATGTCGATTCGGGTTCCCCTATTGTGACAAAAACTTTTTTAAGATCATATTTTAAACTATCTACAAATTTGAATAAAATATTATAATCAGCATGAGAAGAATAACCATCAATACTTTCAACACGAGCTCTTATTTTAAAATTTTCATTTCCAATTTTAACAGAATCTCCTCCTTCTTGTATCAAACTTCCTAAACTACCTGAGATTTGATAATCTGGAAAAATAATAGCGCTATTGGGGTCTACAATATATTTTTTAATCTGATTTTCGAGCATTTTCTTTCCAGACATTCCAATTCCGCTAATTACAATTTTACTCTCTATCTTATCAATTTCTTCAAGTTTATTCTCTTCAGTAATAAATTTTAAATTATTAAAATGCTTAAGGAAATCACCCAGAGTGTCACAATCCTCTTTAACACATTTAAATAGCTGGCTATAGACACTAACAACTTCGGAGGCAATAGGGGAATTAATAAAAATAGGTGTTTTCGGAATTTTACCACTTTCCAATAGTTTATTTATATCCCGAAGGACCACAAAAATCTTATCCACAGAAGAAACTGGGATTAGAATAGAACCATGTTGATTGATGGTACCTTCAATAATATCCTCCAAAAACTCTTTTCTTCCCTCAATCAGCTCGTGGGCTTTATTACCATAGATACTCTCCATAACAAGATAGTCAATTTTTTTATCAGTTGGAATTCCACTTAAATCTGCAACAAATTTTCCTCCGATGGCATTTGCAAAAAGAATATTTTTTCCATTGTGATCAAAATTAAAAAAAGAAGAACCTAATATATGACCGGCGTCATACATACCAACAGATAAATTGTCTCCTAAATCAATAACATCTCCATAGGAAATAGTTTTCCAGACTTCCATAGTCTTTTTAATATCAGATTCACAAAAAACAGATTCTTCTTTTTTAATCGATTCCTCTAAACAATCTCTAAATAAAAGCTCTGAAATGAACTTCGTTTCAGCTGTGGAATAAATAACTCCCTTAAAACCTTCTTTAACTAATCTCGGAATTTTTCCAGTATGAGCCAGATCATAATGGCTAACAAATAGAAAATCAATTTCTTCGGGGTTATAAGGGAAAGCTTCCCCTAACGCAAAATCGTCAGACACACACTTCGAAGGAAGCCCTGCATCAACTAATATTTTTTTACTCAAACCCTCCATAAGAAAATTAACCCCCGTCACGGAATTTCCTCCTTCATAAAATGTTAACTTAAATTTCTCCATATTGTATATTTTATTTTACTCTTAAAAACATTATCGATGCTATTATTCCACCTACAATATCCATTATTAAATCAAGGGCTGTATCTGAAACATAATGATTCGAAAAATCAATTTCAATTAGAAATTCAAAAACTTCCCAACCCAAACCAATAGCTAAAACCGATAAAAAAGAGAGCAAGAAAATAAAAGGTGGGTCTTTCCTAAGATTACCAAAAAAACCAGAAAAATAATAAATCCACAAAGCTGACATCCCCACCCATAAACCACCTAAAAAATGCATAATAATATCAAACCACCAAAGTTTCCAATATAAAAATAATTCATTCCCAATAGTATTTAAGATGGCGATAGATAAAACTAATATAAATATAAAAATGAAAGAGATTTTCTTTTGGTTAAAAACCTTAGTTTTCATCTTTAAAATCCCCTCCTTGTTGAGTTCTTTGAAATCATCCTGATTTGTTTCTTTGATAAATAAATTATTTCCCATTACCTAAACTATTATACATTATAAAAACAACGAAAACCTCCTCCGATGTGGAGTGAGGTTTTCTAACCAGATTACTCATAGCACCATTATCCTAGCATGTTGCTAAATTGGGTAAACCCTAGGAATTGAGCCAAAGCACAATTGCCACGCGAGCTCCCTGACAATGAATTAGTAGAATAAATTTATTACTATAAATAATCCTACCTACATTATACACCCCCAAAGTTTTCCACAATACTTGAAATTTTTATGCGAATGTTTTGTAATTTACAGACTCTTCACAACCAGAAAATAGACTACGGTTCTTGAGAGAAAATAGACAAAAAATAAAGGTTCCGACGGCAAAGCCGTCGGAACCTTTATTTTTTGTCTATTTTCTAAGCAACCCAGAATTTAAAAATTATTCAAAAATTCCATCTAAATTAACATCATACATAATTTGTTCCTGAACAAGTCTGTAATTAATCAATTCATTTTCATCAAACCAATGTTTAATTTCATTTTCTGCTTCTTCAGGAGAACCTGATGCGTGAATAAGATTTCTAACAGCTCTTCCATCAGTATCCGCCATTTGATAAGAATCCAAAACAAAATCCCCTCTAATTGTTCCAACATCGGATGTAAGAGGTTCTGTTCCTCCAACAATTTTTCTTGAGATCTTAACAGCATGGGCTCCTTGCCAAACCATAGCTACAACAGGACCACTGGTCATATATTTTTTAAGAGTTTCTAAAATCACAGCTGTGATTTCCAAAGGATCTTCTGAGGGTGGTTGTTGACCTTTTTTCTTATAACTTTCGATAGTTTTTTCCCCAGTAATCCTCATCCATTCAGGATCAAGAGTATAGTGCTTTTCAATTTGTTCAGCACTCGGCGCTGCCATTTTCATTGCAACCAATTTAAGCCCCATTCTTTCATAACGCTTAATAATTTCTCCAACCAAAGACCTCTGAACACCATCTGGTTTTACAATGACGAGAGTTCTTTCTTTACTTAAATGTTCCATAATTTTATATTTAAACTAATAATTTACTGTATTTTTAATACAAACAATATTAACATAACCAAACCCCAAAAACCAATCGGTGACTTGAATTTATCCCTACATTAGGGTATTCTTCCTTTAGAAACATTCCCGGAAACATCCCAAAAAAATAAGCGGAGAGGAACTACATGCCCTGTTCAAAAAAAGAATTCAACAAAGCTATTAGAATGGAACCTCACAAGTCCTTAGATGGATTTAGGGAGTTTGATGTTCCTCCAGGCAAAGAAATCCCATCAGAAAAAACTAAACCTAAAACAACAGTAGCGGGAGTTGAAAAGAAAGAGTAAAATAGATTCGAGGTTTGATTGCCCGAAGTCCTAACCGACTTCGGGTAATTTTATTTCCCCATAACCGCCAACCAAAATCTTCTCTTATAAACACGGCCCCCCACCTTTGAATAAGATTCGGTTTTTTCTAATTTTAAAATATTAAAATATTTAGAATAGGTTTCTCTAAAATCTTCTTCTGAAAAAACTCTTTCTTGTAACTCAGTCCCCGGCATTATATAGGTATCTTTTTCTTCGCCTGGATTATTTTTTAATAAAAATTTTGCGTTTTTATCTCCATCTTTACACAAAGCTCTTACAAAGAATATTCCGTCTTTTTTTAGAACACGATGAACCTCATCTAAATAAACTTCTCTTTCTTTTTCATCAAGTGAATTGGAAGACGTTACATCAATAATTAAATCAAATTCATTATCCCCAAAAGGATAGGTTGAGCCGATACTTTGTTTTAGATATTTAATATCAAGTTCTAAGTGTCTAGTCCTTTTTTGAGCTAAAGTAATCGCAGTATCAGAAATCTCCATCCCAACCACCTGAGCGCCATTTTGAGCTAAATAAATAGTATTTCTACCTGTCCCAGAACCCAAATCAAGCACGTTTAAACCTTTGGATTTAATATTCTTTTCTTTTCTCAAATATTTAATAAACTTAACAAAAAAAGCCTGAGGCTTATCATGACCTGTCACTAATTTTGGTTTTTTATATTCTTTTTCCCAGATGTTTTCTTGCATACAAATTATAGCCGGTTATCGGACAGTCAACTTTTTTAAGTAAGTATAATGAATTTATAATTTAGTTAAAATTTCTGCTCCGTTTGTTGTAATAACTATAGTGTGTTCAAAGTGAGCACTTCTACCTCCATCGGCTGTTTTAAAAGTATAGCCGTCATCATCTAAATATATCTTTTTTGTTCCTTCACTAAGCATCGGTTCAAGAGCTATTACAGTTCCCTTCTCTAATCTCTCCCCCGTTCCTTTTCTTCCAAAATTAGGGATGAAGGGTTCTTCGTGAACATTTTTTCCAACCCCATGACCCCCTAAATCTTCGACAATTCCAAAGCCACTGGGTCGGGCAAAGTTAGAGATTGCGAAACCTATGTCACCAGTGGTCACCCCATGCTTAACGACTCTTATTCCTTCATGCAAAGCTTGTTTTGTCTTTTCAATAAGTTTTTTAGCTTCACTATCGATTTTTCCAACACCAACGGTCATGGCCATATCGGTTACGAATCCCCGATGAATAAGACCCAGGTCAATTGCGACGATATCGCCTTCTTTTAAAATTCTCTGATTATTTTTTGAAATTCCGTGAACAATTTCTTCGTTTACAGAAACACACAAAGAAGCTGGGTAAGGAAAATCAGCCCCTTCCGGTTTATAATTTAAAAAAGCAGGCTTATCTCCCCCGTCGTAAATAAGTTTTTCTGCAAATTCATTTAAATCAGAAACCACAGCTCCACTCACAACTTTTTTAGAGACTTCGTTAAGAACAAAGGCAAGACGTTTACCTCCTTCTCTTAATATTTCTATTTCATCTTCTGTATAAATCATATATAGCAGTATAAACCCTCATCCTCTTCTAGGCAATACAACATAAAAACATTTAGCAAAAATTAAAAGAGTAAAAAGCTAAAGGCTTTTTACTCTTTTAGTTTTCTTTAAAAACTTCTCCTAAAGACGCGATTAAATAATTAAAGTTGAATTTTTTCTTCTATTTCAGCAAAAACTTCTTCGATTGTTTGTTCTCCATTAATATCAACAAAATTATATGTAGGATTGTTTTTTAAGTAATCAATTGCAGGCACAACGTCTCTGTCAAACCAATCGAGCCTTTCATCTATACCTTCGTCGGTATCATCATGACGACCTCTTTTTAATAACTTATCTTTTGCCCACTCACGAGATACATTAACATAAATAACTGTTGGGTTTTCCCTTCTATAAAATCTCACAGCTGAATCAAGAACTTCAGCCTCATTTAACCGGCGAGGTGTTCCATCAAGAATAAGATGCTCATTACCGTTCATATCCTCAACTAAATCTTTTCCCCAAAGATAAGTAACTAGGAATTCAGGTTGTAAATCACCTTTTTCAACTATTTCTTTTGATAATTTGTGTGTATAGCTATCCCCTTCCCAAAACTTTCTTAAATCCTGTCCTGTACTAATATAGTTAATTCCTATTTCAGGAGTTACCTCTTTTAATTTTTTTGATACCAAATCAATCTGCGTTCCTTTTCCGCATCCAGAACGCCCAATAAATATATAAGTTTTTTGTTTATTTTCCATAGAGTTATTATATCTTATCTCTCTAAGAATTCATAATTCTATTAAAGAACCGATAAGAAGTGCCTTGGACTTATCATCTCAGGTTGCCACAGAATTTAAAAAATAAAAAGGAACGGCTTACATAAAATGTAAGCCGTTCCTTTTTATTTTTTAAATTCTTCGCAAAAACAAAAGAATGTGCCAAATTTGTGGTTTTAATATTCTCTAATTGATACCTGAGCCTCAATCTTCTTAACTAAATCAAGAACAACTGAAACTACAATCAAAAGAGCAGTACCACCAATAGCAAATGAAGCAATTCCTGTTATGGCTTGCATAACCAAAGGAAGAACCGCAATGAATCCCAAGAACAAAGCTCCAACAAATGTAATTCTAGTCAAAACTTTTCCTATGTAAAATGAAGTCTGCTCTCCCGGCCTAACTCCTGGAACAAAAGCTCCTCCTCTTTGTAAATTAGTCGAGATAGCTTCTGGATCAAAGGTAACTGCTGTGTAAAAATATGTAAATAAGAAAACCAGAATGAAATAAGCGACAGCGTAGAACCATCCATTTGCCAAAATACCTAAGACAAAATCTGATATTTGAGCAATCACTTCGTTATTTAAACGAGCCAAATAAGTAAAAATCATCTGGGGAAATAGCAAAATAGAAAGAGCAAAAATGATTGGAATCACACCAGCCTGATTAACTCTTAGTGGCAAGTAAGTCGAAACCCCTCCGTAAACCTTATTACCTCTAACTCTTTTTGAGTAATTAATAGGTATTGGTCTTTCAGCTTCGGTAACAACAACAACTCCAAGGACAATCAATACAGCAACAGAAAGAAATCCGATATAAACAGGTAGTTGTGAGATATCAAATGTAAAAATCATCTGGTTTATTGTCGTTGGCAAACCAGCCACAATACCAGCAAAAATTATAATAGAAACTCCGTTTCCAATAGCAAATTCAGAAATCAACTCACCAATCCAAACAAGTAACATCGAACCGGCAACGATAACCATAACGTTTACTAATATATCAAAATTGCTTAAAGTACCAATGGCTCCCTGACTTTTCAACAGATTCAAAAATGCATAACCCTGCAAAAACCCAAGAGGGATGGTAAGTAATCGTGAATATTGACTAAATTTTTTCTTTCCAGCTTCACCTTCTTCATGATAAAGTTGTTTCAATCTTTCAGACATCATTGTCATCAATTGCATGATAATAGAAGCTGTAATATAAGGACCTACACCAAGCATAATAATAGAAAGACTAGATAGTCCCCCTCCAGAAAAGATATTCATCAAACCAAGAAATTGGTTATTAGAAAAAAACTCAGTTAATTTTTGGGCATCAACACCAGGGATAGGAATAACAGCTAAAATTCTAAATAAAACCAAAAAACCTAACAAATAAGCTATCCTCCTTCTTAGGTTCGAATCTTTGATTATTAAGTTTAATTTGTTTAGAAAATTCATATTTTTTAAATTTACAGCTTTTCGGTTTTAGCCAGAATTACATTCTGTAAACTATTTAATTGTTCCTCCTGCTTTTTCGATTTTTCCTTTAGCGGTTTCAGAAACCTTACAACCAGAAACGTTTAGTTTTTTGGTAATGTTTCCTGTAGCTAAAATTTTAATGGCAGGAACTTTTCCACTTTTTCTGCTTACAGCACCTTTTGCAATTAAAGTTTTCGGGTTAACATCTGCGTTATTTTCAAAAATTTCTTCCAAAGTATTTAAATTAACAGGAGTTGGGTTATCATTAACAGGATTAAACCTATAACCTCTTAGCTTAGGCAACTTCTTAATCATATCCCTGATTTCAGGTCTTCCACTATTACCAGTCCGAGCATTCTGACCCTTATGTCCTTTTCCAGAAGTTTTTCCTCTTTTTCCACCACGTCCAACTTTGATACTGGTTTTATTTGATTTATTCTTTTTTATATCGTTAATTTGCATAATATTGTTTTATCCTTATTTACGCTTTAAACTCTGATAAAGCCTTTATAGTAGCCCTAGCATTATTCAATTTATTTTTACTTCGTGACAAAACTTTTGCTCCGACTTCAGTAACCCCAGCTAATTCTAAAATAGTTCTAGCTGAACTTCCAGCAACAACTCCTCTACCCTTAGCTGGTCTAAACACAACAACTGATGAATTATATTTAGCTTCAACCTCATATGGAATTGAATTATTTTCAGTCAATTTAAGTTTTATCATATTCTTTTTTCCATTTCTAATGGCTTTTTCAATAGCCAAAGCTGTATCTCCTGCTTTTCCAATCCCAACACCAACGGAACCTTTTTTGTTTCCAAGAACCATCACGACACTAAAACTAAATCTTCTACCTCCTTTAACAACACGAGTAACCCTTCTAATATCAATTATTTTTTGATCGAATTCAGGTTTTGGTCTTTCAAAATTTGATTTTGGTCTTCTTGTTCTAACATTCTTTGTAAAAGTTCTCTTTGGAGCCTCTGGTTTTTCTTCAGCTTTCTTAGGCGTATTTTTAACCTCGGTAGTTTTCTCTACCTTTTCTGTTTTTTCTTCAACAGGGGTTATATTCTTTTTTTCTTCTTTATTTTCTGTCATTTTATTTATGTTTAAATATTTAAAAGGTTAGAACTTTAGCCCTCCTTCTCGAGCACCTTCGGCTAGAGCTTTAACTTTTCCAGTATAAATATATCCGCCTCTATCGAAGACAACTTTTAGCACTTTCTTTTCAACCGCTTTCTTTGCAATATCTAAACCAACCAATTGAGCTTTTTCGAAAACAGTCTTTCCCTTAACTTGATTTGAAGAGCTAGAAACTAAAGTCAAACCTTTTTTATCATCAATAATTTGTGCATAAATAGCGGTATTTGATTTAAATACGCTTAATCTTGGCATGTCACCAGTACCCTTAACCTTAGCTCTGATTCTATTATGCCTTCTTATTCTTTTTTCTGCTTTTACTTTACTTTTATCCATGTTTCTAATTTAAATTTAAGCTGTCTTCTTACCTTGTTTTCTTCTCACAACCTCATCAATATATCGAATTCCTTTTCCTTTATAAGGTTCTGGTTTTTTGTTTACTCTAATATCTGCAGTAAAACTTCCAACTCTTTCTTTATCAATTCCAGAAACAGTGATGACATTTTTTTCGGCTGTTACAGTTAGATCTTCAGGAATCGACATAATAACATCGTGTGAAAAACCAAGACTCATCACCAAATCTTTACCATTAACATTTGACTTAAAACCAACACCCTCAACGATTAATTTTTTTTCAAAAGGTTTGTTTACTCCGTTAACCATGTTTTGGATATGTGAAGAATAAGTCCCCCACAAAGATCTCGCAAAAACAGAATCGATAGCAGGAGTTGTTGTAACAACACCTCCTTCTATTTTAACCTCAACTTCAGGTTTAATTTCTCGAGTTAACTCTCCCAAAGGACCTTTTACAGTCAAAACACCTTCAGAAATGGTTACTTCTGTTTTCTCAGGTATTGTTATCGGTTGTTTTCCTATTCTTGACATAATATTTTTTACCAAATTTTAAATAAAGCTTCTCCACCAACATTTTCTTTCTTTGCTTGTTTGTCGGTCAAAATTCCCTTCGGAGTTGATAATACCAAAGTTCCAAGACCTCCTCTCACAGCTTTTATATCTTTTGCTCCGTAATAAATTCTCTTTGATGGTTTTGAAATTCTTTTTACTTCTTTAACTTTTGAGACTCCGTTTTCATCATATAGTATACCCATTTCAATTGTTTTCTTAACTTTCTTCCCTTTTTTTGAAACAGATTCAAGATATCCTTCTTTTTTTAGAACTTTTGCAACCTCCATCTTGAAATTAGAATAAGGAACAGACGCGTACTCTTTCTGAGCACTACCTGCATTTTTTATATTTATTATTAAGTTTGAAATTTTATCCATTTTTTTATCTAGCGTCTGGCTTACTTAATTTGTTTGCCACAGCCTAAATTATTTTAATTTTTTGTTCGCAGTATCTTTTGTATTTTACCAAGAAGATTTTGTAACTCCAGGAATTTTTCCTTCATTAGCATACTCTCTAAAACAAATACGACAAAGATCGAAGTCTCTCATGTAACCGTGTTTTCTTCCGCACTTAAAACACCTTCTCACGATTCTTGATGAGAACTTAGGAGTTTTATTTGCTCTAGCGATAACTGATTTTTTTGCCATATTTTTTAAATAAAAAGTGATAGAACATAAGTTCCTATCAACTGAGAAGTATATTAACAAAGTCAGTTAATAAAGTCAAACATAAATTACTCAGAAGACAAGACAAATACAATTTTTTTAGAAAAAATTATCAAGTTAAAATAAACTAGATAAAAAACCTCTTCTTTTTATCTCTACAAATAAAATATCATTACATATTTACCCTAGAACAAAAAAGTGTTGCAATAGTTAAGGTTTCTTGCTAATGTTTTAACAGACAAAAAAGAAGTCCTCTATTTTATAGACAAAAAGGAGTCGGTTATGGAAATTGCGTTTTTTGCTGAGGAAGGCCATATAGGATATATGGCCAATTATTTTATCCACAAAGAAAGACTAAACCTTTTCGAATTATATGCAGATAAAATACATATCTGTGTGAATCCTTACAATACCTTTACAATAAGACGTGATAAAAATGGGCAGATAAGAACATCCGCAAATCCGAGAGCTCTTGTTCTTACAAGAATTCCGAATGAATTAACAGATTATCTTATAAAAAACCCAGGTATTATTAAAGACATCGAATTCGATGAAAAAAAGATCAGTCTGAGCGAAGAGAGTTTCCCTCTGAACCTTAAAGTCGACCAAGCAGGTCTCTTGAATAAAATTCAAGAAGAAGAAAGCGTGAAATTAAGGAGAGATTTTATCGCAATCCTTAAAATACTCTCAACCCCTGTTGATTTCCCCATCGTTTTTGACGAAATGATGGTGAGAGAAGCCACAAAGGGGGCAAGATCTATATTTGAAGGAGATCCAGTGAAAATTCCTACCGATAAAATTTTACATGAATTTCAGGCGAGCAGAACTCCAAAAAAAAGGTCTGCTCTACAAAACTTCTTTCTAAAACTTTTAGGATTGACCTAAACCTTAATTTAAAAAGGACAGGCGCTTGCGCTTGTCCTTTTCTAATTTCATTCCCTATCCTTTTTATAAAAACAAGGATTTTATATTTTTATACTATTTTCAAAAAAACTCTATTACCCAACTTTTTTAATTAATTAGTGTCAGATGTAGTTGTTGAGTTATTTATTTCTATCGTAGTTTCTTCTGATTCAGCTTCCTTCACAATCACTGTCCTTGTCACCTCTATTGCTGGGTTTTCAGCGGTGTCTGTAACATTGTAGGTAATTGTGTAGGTTCCAGCTGTTGTTGTGTCTGTGGGGTTGTTTGTGGTGATGTTAGCGGTGATATCTCC
>JAHJLO010000076.1 GCA_018821685.1 Patescibacteria group bacterium | reverse complement strand
ATTTTATGTTTTTTTAGGATATCTACAGGATAAAATATTTTAACATAATCAATATTTCTCTCTTCTTGGTTATCCTCGACAACGCACAGTTTTTGAAGCTCTTCTTTATTTTTTAGTAATTCTGGAATATTAGAATTCTTTCTGAAAATCTCGAATCTTGCTTCCGAATCATATTCTGATAAGTCTAAAATAAAATGTGCTAAAAAGTAAAAAATAGTCTAAGAATAACTGAGCTTAATTTTTAAAGAGATAATTTCATTAAAGAAAAAATTGAAAAAATACCCCGCTTTAAAATCAAAAATAATTATGAAACCAGATCAAATAAAAACAATATCCCCTACAATAAAAACCAAATTGAAAAAATATCCCGCTTAAAAATGAAGTAGTAGAGTCAAGCAGTATAGATGAAATTACTAGGCGTGATATCTAGCTGAAGAGAAAAAAACATAAAAAAAAATTCCCCATTGATTTAAAAAGTCATAAAATATGACTTGTGTGTACGTTACTAAAAAGAAAGGGGAATATTAATGTTATTAGTATTAAATGAATATGAAGAAAAAATCAAGTCAAAAAGCCAACCAGAAAAAAAGAAATGTCCAAAATGTAATGCAAATCCAGGAAAATTCAATCTTCATGAAAGAAGATTAAGAAAAATATTGATACTTGAAAAAGATACAGTTCAAGAAAGAGAAATATTTTTATTACGCTGGAAATGTCCATTATGCTTAAAAACTTGGACAGAGTATCCACATTTTGTAGAAGCCTATAAAAGATATGTAAAACCAACATTGATTTTAAAAGCATTTGATTATGTGAAGCAAAAAACATCCACCTATAGAAATTTAACAAGTAATGGAACAATGCCAATATGGTATGAAAAAGATTTACAAAAGGAGATCGGAGCAAGGTCAATATGGCATAGTACATTATATAGATGGGTGGGTTGGCTTGGAAGCTTTGTAAACGAAATATCATTATTTATGGGATGGTTGGAACAAAAATTTTCAGATAGTGTAGCACATCAAAAACTCAGAGTAATATTTCCAGGCAAATATAGAAGTCAAGAGAGAAAAGTAATACTTGAAAATGTAGGAATATGGTCATCAATAGCAGAAGAGTTTGAGAAAAAAGATATAAGAAAAATTTTCCTACAGTTTGCACCACACGCAAATCAAATAAGAAGTAAGATAGCTCCGAAAGGAGTTTTCAATGAAAGATAAAAAAGAACAAGAAGCTTTATTTTGGTGTACATTATTAAAGCCAATCATATTTGATGAATTACCAAACGGATCAAAGACAAAATTTTTAGAAGAATTATCAGAAAAAGAACATGTAATGCCTGATGGAAAAATAAAAAAAGCATCATTATCGACTCTAAAACGAAAAGTAAAAAAATATAAAGAGAAAGGATTTAAAGGGTTAGAAAGAAAAAAGCGTAGTGATATTGGAAAAATAAGAGTAGTACCAGAAGAAGTAATTCAAACAGCTATAGAAATAAAAAAAGACCAGCCATATAGAAGCGAATATGTAATAAATGATTTATTACAAGATCGTTACAACTTAAATATAAAGAGATCAACGTTATACAGGCACTTAAAAATTGCCGGTGCAACAAAAATGAAATTAGGTTTATCAAAAAAGAAAGTAAGAAAACGCTGGACAAGAAATCACACTCATTCATTATGGGTAGGTGACTTTGCCTATGGTCCTTCAGTTTTAGAGGGACAAGAATGGAAAAAAACTTATCTTTCAGCTTTTATAGATTGCCATAGTAGATATGCAGTCTCAGCAAGATATTATTTTCGTCAAAGTTATGATGTTTTAGTAGATACACTACTAAGAGCTTGGAATATTCATGGCATGAGTAAGCAACTTTATTTAGATAATGGAAAGGTTTATCATGCTAATGGGCTTAAAAAAGCTTGCTTTGATATGGGAATAGATTTACTTCATAGACCTGTAAGAGATCCTGCAAGTGGTGGACTTATAGAAAAATTTATCTTATCTGTTCAAAATGGATTTGAATCTGAAGTAAGAGCATCTCATCCTATGACTTTAGAACAATTAAATACATCATTTAATGCTTGGCTTGAGATGGCTTATCATAAGCGTATTCACTCTGAAACAGCAGAAACTCCTGAACAACGATATGCACAAGGTCTTATTGCTATCGTTAGAGTTGACGTACAAAAAATAATAAATTTCTTTATGGCAAGATGTAATCGTTTTGTTGATCCTAATTATTCTGATGTTCGTGTCAATAATAACTATTACAGGGTTAATCCAAGCTTGAGAGGTGATAAAGTTCAGGTTTTAACAAATCCTTTTGATAATGATCAAAATGTTTTAATCTATTCAGAAGATGAAACATTTTTAGGGGAAGGAATTTTATATAAAAGAGAATATGGAGAACCACTTGAAGAATATAAAAGTGAAAAAGCTAAGCATGATTATTTGGGATATTTAGTATCTAAGCATCAAAAACAATTAGATAAAAGTATTGATTATAGACAACTTGATACAAAAAAATGGTCTTTTAACTTATTTGTTCAAACTCTTGCTAGATATTTAGGACGCAAGGGAGGTATTTCTGCTTTTAACTCAAATGAACATGAAGAACTCTGGAAAGTTTGGCAACACTCCAAATTTAATGAAGCCATTGTTGTTAAAGCATGGCAGGAAACATATCCCAAAAATTTTAAGCAGTTTATTGCACATATCAATAACATTCTTACATGAAAGGAATATATATGTTTGAAAGACATTTTCATATGACTTCTTTGCCTTTTACTGAACATATTACTGTTGATCGTATTCAACAAGATGATCGTTTTACACAGGCATTATCTCGATTACAATATTTTTCATTACAAGGTTCTCTTGCCGTTATTACAGGTAATACTGGTGTTGGAAAATCTACTCTTATAAAACTTTTTTTGAATTCTTTAGATCGAAGCTATTGTGGATTATATGTTCATCTTACGCAAGTCCAATCTTCTTGTTTGTTAAAGCTTGTTTCTGAACAACTTGGACAAACTCCTAAACAAACAAAAGAAAAAGTTTTTAAGCAAATTTTAGAAAGAGTACGAAATTCTGATTTAAAACATCTCTTGGTTCTTGATGAAGCACATCTTGCAACTGTTGAAGCTTTAACTGATCTTCGTTTACTTATTAGCTCTGCTTTAGATGATACTGCTCCTTTAAAAATACTTTTGGTTGGACAACAAAATTTAAATAAAACTCTTGCTCTTACGACACTTACTGATCTTTATCATCGGATTAATATTCGATATAACCTTAAACCTCTTAGTAAAACACAAACTATTTCGTATATTGATTTGCATCTTAAAAATGCTGGTGCTGATTCCTCTATTTTTTCCAATGATGTTAAAAATTCTATTTTCAAAATTTCACATGGCATTCCTAGGCTAATTAATCAAGTTGCCACTACTTGTTTAATTAGTGCTGCTTCTCGTAATTTGCACAAAATTGATGATTTGCTTTTTTCAAAAACTATAGATGAGTTTCATATTTTTTAATGGGGGTGATATATGCTTTTTTCTTCTAAATTACTTTGGAAAATCAGAAATAACATTCCTATTGATTTCTTAATACAAGAAATCTTAGCTTTGCCATGTAAATTTTCCGAAGGGTATTTGCGATTTCTTTGCCCTAAATGCCAAGAATTTCGTACTGCTTGTAATGCTAATACTAACCTTGCTCGATGTTTTTTATGTAAAGAAAATTTTAATACTATTGATATCGTAATTCTCGTGAAACAGTATTCTTTTATTCAAGCTATTCGCTTCCTTATTCCCATACTTATACAACAGCAACAAAGTACTGTCTAACTTTAATTGAACCATAAATCAACTCCCTCTTATGGGAGTTTTTTTTGTAAATTTTTAGCTCATTTTTTCTTGGACTTTTGAGGGCATTTATTGCGGGAGCTATCAGTATAATTTAAAATATTTTATAAACTGGTGTTATGAGCAAAATATTTTATCT
>JAHJLO010000075.1 GCA_018821685.1 Patescibacteria group bacterium | reverse complement strand
GTTGCTAATTTTTGAGCAAACTCCAAACTTAGTTCTCCTCGATATTCAGTTTCTTTTGCGTAGCACCATTTACAGCGCATATTACAAGTCCTATTTACAGTAATCCATCCATTTTTAGGGTTTACCTTATTACTGGTTTCACTTTTCTCAACATCTTTGTAAGATACTTCCTTATTCATTCTATCACTCATTTTTTTCTCCTTTCATTATGATGGAATTTAGTTTATGGCGATTTTTAGTAATTAATTATTACAAGGTACTAATTCTGCCCACAATTTAGTAAGCAATAATTTAAACCAAATATTACAGGTAGTTTGGTTATTTGTCAATAGTCGTTTAATTTCCATTTTATGTGATTTGATGCAAAAATAAGTATTGACAAATCAATATAATCCGATAGTATATATATTAAATCCGTTTACTTTTTTGTGTAAAGTAAACATACCAGTACCTTACTTGAGTTCAAAGAGCTCAAAAAACATTTTCCCAATAAGGGAAGGAGGAAAATATGGATAAGTTGGATAAATTTATTGACTCTCTGAATATCACTGATGTTTCCAGTGCAGATGTCAAATTTAAGAGGAATCCTTATCGAGGAGACCCTGACTGTGATTGTTGTGACGGTTGCGATGGCACCGATGACGATGCTTAAATAATTCCAATAAGAATCTGTAGAACACCATACCTGTTATGACCAAAACCATAACAGGTATTTTTATTAAAAACTCGTGAAATTAAAAGGTGGGTCCATATTGTATAATTAATATTCACAAATTATTAGAAAGCAAATTAGTAAAAAAGTCTTTTAAAAAAATATGATAAATTTAAAAATAAATTATTCGGTTGAAGACGAAGTTAACAGAATAATGTTTGTTGTTGAGAAAATAAATTGGTACAAGGAAAACGGATATAAACTATGGTTGCCTGAATACTTTTCTTCTGAGAATCCTGATTTTAAAAATCCAGAATATATTAAGAAAACAATTCTAAAAGAATACAACGAAGATGATTATAAAAAACAAGAGAAACATATTATAGATAAGTTACCTATTATAAGTGCTGTTTTGGAAAAATTCTTTTCAGAGGTTTCTATAAAACCATTGAATGAGTATGGAGTAAATTTAACCAAATACGGAACAGGTGGAAGTTACCACTCACCAGACAGATTAACTATTAATATTAAAGCTTGTCCTGAAAGTGCACTCGCAAGAAATATAATACACGAAATAATACACCTTGCTATTCAGGAATGGATTGTAAAATATGAAGTTAATCACGGGACTAAAGAAAGGATTGTTGATCTAGCTTTTGAAAAAGTAGCTCCTGAATTGAATAAAATATTTAGAGTTCCTGCTGATGCGGAATCGATTGACAAAGTTTTTGAAGAAAATTATCCAAATATTGAGACAGTTTTAGAAAAATTAGGAAAATAAAAACTTTCCTTTAATTCTTTATGAATTACATAACAACACTAAAAGATAAAGATATCTTTAAAGAACCAGGATTTGAAACTCCTGAAAGTTTTGAAAAAAGAGTTACTGTTAAAGCAATCGTTCAAAACGACGAGGGTAAATTTGGCTTTGTTACTAATCCAGTTCATAATTTCTTTTTACTCGCTGGTGGTGGTGCTGAAAGTGAAGATTTAGGAAAAGAAATTATTCGAGAATGTGATGAAGAGATTAATTTTGAGGTTGAGGTAATAAAAGAAACAGGAAGAATTCAAGAATTTAGAAATAGAAGTAAAAAAGAATACGAAACTGTTTGTTTTCTAGTAAAGACAATTAAAGAAACAAACGAAGATACAAGAACAGAAGATGAAAAGAAAAATGAATTAAACGTCGTTTGGTTTGAAAAAGACGAAATCCTTAAAATCCTTAAAGAGCAAGAAGAAAAAGTTAAAAATGGCGAGGTTGAATTCTATAACACTGCCTTTAATATAATTAGAGACAAAATATTTTTTGAAGAATATTTAAAAGATACTAATAATTAGTTTGTTGCATAATTCATTGAATTTTCAACGATACCGACGCTAGATTTATTAAAT
>JAHJLO010000074.1 GCA_018821685.1 Patescibacteria group bacterium | reverse complement strand
TTTTTATTAATCATCTCAGAGGAGATTTTTTCCATAATTTTATTTATTTCTTCATCAGTTAAAGTTTTTTCTTGAGATTGAAAAACCAGATTGAAAGCGTAGGAAGTTTTATCTCCTCCTTCGGGGGCATAGGTATCAAATAATTTTGTTTGAACCAAAAGTTCGCCAGCATTTTCTTTGATTATATTTAGAACATCGTTTCCATTATTTTCATTTGGAATAAAAACAGAAATATCACGCAACATAAATGGATACGGAGAAATTTTGCTAAACAATATCTTTCGGTCATCATTTTCTAAAACATTTTTGTAAGATTCTGGTTGAGGAAGTTTTTCTATTAATTCATCGAAATTGATTTCAATAATTTGTTCATTTTCTTTTACTTTTAAGTCAACGCCTAATTCTTTGTTTAGTTCCTGAATTGCTTCACCAAGACTCGCAAAGATGACTTTTTGTTTTTTGGCTTTTACTCCCAAAGCAAAAGAAGTATATTCACCATCAATAGCTGGGAACACTTTTCCTATTTCAAATACTTTAACCTCGCTAAGTCCAAGCAACGGTGCATTTTTAGTGTTTAAGTCCAAACTTTTTTGAATTTCACCGCTTAAATTAGTCCTTAAATGGCTCAAATGACTCGCTAAGGGCTTTTGAACCTCCACCTCCCCTCTATCACCGAATACGTAGGTATAAACCTCGCTAAAGCCTAAATCAGTTAAAATATTCCTTATTTTATTTGTATAATAAAATGTCTTGTTTATTTTTGGCTCAAAAACTTTTTCAGGTAAAACAGATTCAATATTTTTATAACCATAGAGCCGTCCAATTTCTTCTATCAAGTCCTCTTTAATTCTCAAATCTAATCTTTCAGCTGGAGCAGTTACTACATATCGTTCAAGATTTTCATCTTCAATGACCCTTCTGTAGCCAACAATATTTTTAAACATTTCAGCTTTATCTAAATCTTCAACGACAGCTTTCTCTGTTTTTGAACTTGTATGAATTAATTTTCCATCTCCTAAATATAATCCAACATGATCTACCCCCTCAGGAACTTTTGTTCCTGGCAAAAATTCAATTGTTTCTTTATAAATTCCTGTTTTAATAACGAGACCGGTATTTGCAAAAACTAAATCTCCTGCCTTCAGATCTTCTTTTGAAATCTCTTTTCCAAATACATATTGGTCAACAGAGATTCTTGGAATAGCAATTCCTACCTGTGAAAATAGATAAGCAGTGAAAGAAGAGCAGTCAAATTTATTTGGTGCATCATAGGTAACACTCGCCCCGGATTCATAGGGAACTCCAACAAAAGTTTCGGCTATTTCCAAAACCCTCTCAAGAGGTTTAATTTTTTCAAATTCAAAACCAAATCTATTTAAAATATTTTCAACTTCTTCATCTGAAAGTTTTGTTCCAAGTTTTTTATTTGCTTCTTCTGTAGAAAGTCCTACTTTATAAGGATTAGCTTTACGTGGGTAAACTTCGACAATATCTTCAGCAATTTTACCTCCCGTTAAATCAGCTACTAATTTTGACAATCTTTCCATTGCTAAACTAACTTTTTCTGGAGTAATCCCGTTTTCGAAACGAAGTGAGGCATCGGTTCTTAAGCCTAATTTTCTTGAAGTTTTTCTTATATTTGTTTGGTTAAAATTACAAACAGATAAAACTACAGTTTTTGTATTTTCATCAATGCCAGAAACAGAACCTCCTTTTATACCAGCAATATCAAGAGCTTTTTCTTTATCGCTAATTACCAAAACGTTTTCATTTAATTCATATTCAGCTCCATCCAATGTATTTATTTTTTCTCCATTTTCTGCATTTCTAATTAAAATTTCTTTTACACCATTTCCTGCGATTTTATCAAAATCAAAAGCGTGCACAGGCTGTCCTGTTTCCCACATTATAAAATTAGTAGCATCAACAATATTATTTATGGATTTTTGTCCAATTGACCTAAGAAAAGCGACTAACCAATCTGGAGAAGCTTCCACCTTAACGTCTTTTACAATTCTTTTAGTAGCCCTAGGAATGAGGTTCGAATCATTCACAGATAATGAAATATAATCGGAAGATTTTAATCCATTTTCAACAACAACTTCTACGTGACTTTCTTTCATCTTCAATCCAGTTAAAACTGAGATTTCTTTTGCAATTCCTTCGTAAGAAAAACAATCGTGGGATCGGTTTGGTAAAACATCGATATCAATAAGAGTGTCTTTTTCTTTAACTTCGACTCCTTCGACCTCGAAAGAATGTGCATTCAGAAGAACCATCAATTCATCTGATGTGGGAATTTTATTCTCAAAATATTTTTGTAACCAATTGTGTGAAAAAATCATATAATTAAAATTGATTTACTAATCGCAAATCACCTGAATAAAACAGTCTAATATCATCCACTCCGTATTTAATCATGGCAACACGATCAATTCCAACCCCAAAGGCAAAACCTTGATATTCTCGACTATCAATTCCAACATTATTTAAGACTTTTGGATGAACCATTCCTGCGCCTAAAATTTCAATCCAACCACTATGGGAACAAGAAGGACAACCTTCTCCTTTGCATTTAAAACAAACCATATCAATTTCAACTCCCGGTTCAACAAATGGGAAATACCCAGGACGAAGTCTGATTTCAACTTCTTTACCAAAAAGTTTTTTCAAAAAAATTTCAAGGGTTCCTTTTAAATTAGCTAGCGTAATATTTTTTCCAACGACTAAACCTTCGCATTGGTGAAATTGAGCGTCATGGGTAGCATCAGTGGCTTCGTTTCTAAAAACTTTTCCCGGAACCATAATTGCAAAAGGAGGTTTATTTTTCTCCATATAACGGATCTGAACATCGGAGGTTTGGGTTCTCAAAAGTTTTTTTAAGTTTTCTGGTTTAAGCCAAAAAGTATCTTGCATATCTCTTGCAGGATGATCTTTGGGCACATTCAAAGCATCAAAATTGTGATATTCATCTTCAAGTTCAGGGCCACTCTCGACTTCAAATCCCATATCCAAAAAAACAGAAGTTATATCTTGAATTATACGAGTTATGGGGTGAATATGTTTATTTTTTTCTTCTAGCATAATTTCCCATTATATACTAAATATCAATATATTTGAAGAATACTATATGTATAATCTGTCCTAACAGCAAAGACGTCTTACTTTTGCATGGAGGTAAAGTAATTCTATATTTAGAAGTGCGAATCTAATTTTTTACAAAAAACCCACATCACAAATTAATTAGGGAAGTAATCTTTTTCTCTTCTCAATCTTTAATAAAAAGTGTACTATTTTATACATGCCACAACAGGAACCAGACAAAAGAATTCAAATATTAATTGATACAATGAAACACGCTGATCCAAGCGAAAGAAAGCAAATAGCTAAGGCTTTTGAATTTTCCAAACAAGCCCATGAAGGAACATTAAGAGCTTCAGGAGAACCCTACTTCATCCATCTTTTTGAAACATCAAAAAT
Organism: Patescibacteria group bacterium; assembly: GCA_018821685.1. Lineage (GTDB taxonomy): Bacteria > Patescibacteriota > Minisyncoccia > Phycocordibacterales > UBA12079 > UBA12079. The sequence goes on along the minus strand of JAHJLO010000074.1, from coordinate 2,651 downwards.
ATTAGCTGAAATTGGGATGGATTCAACCACAATCATAGCCGGTCTTTTGCACGATATTATAGAAGACACAGACGTGAGCAAAGAAGAAATTGAAAAAGAATTTGGAAAAGATGTTTTGTTTTTAATAGAAGGTGTTACAAAATTGGGAAAATTAAAATATAGAGGGCTGAAAAGACATACAGAAAGCCTTCGTAAATTTTTTATAGCAACATCCCAAGACATAAGAGTCCTCATCATCCGATTAGCGGACAGACTACATAATATGAGAACTCTCAAATATTTATCCCGGGAAAAACAAATCAGAAAATCTAACGAGGTACTGGAAATATTTTCACCCCTTGCCTACCGTCTAGGAATGAGAGTTATTCACAAAGAACTTGAGGATATTGCTTTCTCTTTTATTAACCCAGAAGAATATCAAGAAACATTGGAGCTGTTAAAGAAACGAAAAAAGCGAGATATGAAATTTCTTGAGAAATTTAACCGGTCTCTTAAAAAAGCTCTCGCCAAAGAAAAAATTACTAAAATCAACACAAGTTTCCGTGTAAAAGGTTTATACTCACTTTATAAAAAACTGAATCGAAAAGACGGTGATATTGAAAAAATTTATGACATAACCGCCATGAGAATTATTACTGATTCAGTTGGTAACTGTTATAAAATTTTAGGAATAATACACGGCACATGGAAACCTCTTCCAGGGAGACTAAAAGATTACATTGCTTTGCCAAAACCCAATGGCTATCAAAGTATCCATACAACAATTTTTACCGGAGATGGAGGTATCGTTGAAATTCAAATTAGAACAAAAGAAATGCACGATATCGCCGAAATGGGAGTTGCTTCACACTTGGTATATAAAGGAAATAAAGCAGGAGATATATTGTCTCAAATGATGTGGATAAAAAATCTAATTCCTGGGGTTAAAAAAGAAGTCGAAACACCGGAAATAATTGAAACCGTAGCCCCTGTATGGATTAAAGAACTCGGAAAAGAATTTGACAAAGAAGAAGAAAGTGAAGACCTCCTAGAAGAGGTAAGAACTGATTTCTTTGAACATCGAGTTTTTGCTTTCACACCAAACGGAGATGTTATTGATCTCCCAGTAGGAGCCAGCCCAATTGATTTTGCCTATGCAATTCACACCCATATCGGAAGTCATTTGTCAGGAGCAAAAGTAAACGGCAAGATGACCTCTCTAGATACCGAACTAGAAAACGGAGATATCGTTGAAATCATAACTAAAAAAACAATTACTCCCACAAGAAAATGGTTAGAAATGGTTAAAACCTCCGAAGCGAGAAGAAATATTAAAGCAAAGCTAAAAATAAATAAAAGTGACTAGTAAAAATAACCCTATTATTTAAACTAAATTAAAAAACTAAAGCGATAAAAAACTTTAGTTTTTTAATTTACAAAAACTGAAATAGTCAAAAAAATTATTCGTGTATTAACCCTGTCGCCAAATAAATAACAATAATTCCTAAAAGAATTAGGGCTACTTGTAGAGGAAGGGTTTTTTTATCTTTGGTTAATTCAGGTAAAAGATCTGAAGCAGAAATATAAAGGAAATTTCCAGCAACAATAGCCAAAGCTGGTCCAATTAATCCATCCATTTTGTTTGCCAAAAAATAAGTTAAAACAGCACCAATAATAGTTGAGAGAGAAACTAAGAAATTAAAAAACAGAGCTCTACCTTTTGAAAATCCTGCGTGCACCATCACAAAAAAATCCGATGCTTCCTGTGGAAATTCGTGGAAAAGAACGGCCGCGGTGGTTGCAATACCTATATTAAAATCAGCCATAAATGCTAATGCTATTATAATTCCGTCGATAAAATTATGAATAAAATCCCCAGCCAAAACTAAATAGCCACTTGATTTTATTTGTTCATCATCGCAACAATCCCCATCGTGGTGGTGATACCAGTGGAGAACTTTTGAAAAAATAAAGAAGAACAAAAAACCTGCAAGGATATACATTGAAGCCGAATCGATACCGATAATTTCAACAGATTCAGGTATTAATTCGAAAAAGACAACAGCCAAAAAAGTTCCCACAGAAAAACTAATCAGGTTCGGTAAATATTTTTTAAATTTTTTATAACCAATAAATAAAAAGAGTATTCCGGTTAAAGCAACCAAAGACTCAATTATTGAAGCTATAATTATATAAATAAAAGTAGACATATTTAAAGTTACAAAATATTAATTAATAATTCTTCTCTCCCTTCGTTTGTCTTAGCTGAATACAAAACAATTTTATCCGTTATAATTTTTTCTGAAATTTTATTAAGTTGTTTCATCCGAGCACCTTTGCTAATTTTATCAATTTTATTAGCAACAATTACGTAATCTAAATCTCCTTCTCTCAAAAAACGAAGCATTTCTAAATCAAATTCAGAAGGTCCCACCTTGAAATCAATAATTAAAACTATCTTCTTATGAATACTCGCAAGCTCTTCATCAAATAAATACCATAAAATCATTTTTCTCAACTTTTCCCTTTGGCTTTCTTTTATTTTAGCAAAACCATAGCCAGGCAAATCAACGAAATATTTATTATCATTTATTAAGAAAAAATTAATTTCACGGGTTTTTCCTGGTAAGGAACTAGATTTAACCAATTTGTCTTTTCTCGTTAGAGAATTT
>JAHJLO010000073.1 GCA_018821685.1 Patescibacteria group bacterium | reverse complement strand
TTTTATTTTTGATTAATTTTTTCATATTTTATTTATTCCAGAGGACTTATTTTTAGTGCTTTATACCAACAATAAATAAAAGCTATATAAAAAATCCATTCTATTCCATCTCCTCCGCCAACTCGATTTTTGACAGCGATTCCACCTAAGCACAAGATGATACCTAAAATAAATAAAATAATAGGTGATATTTGTTTGTTATTTTCTTTATCCATATTTTTTATCAAAATTAAAAAACTACTAGATTTCTAGTAGCACGCAAAAAGCCCGCTACTAGGAAGGCTCCTTGCGGAAATCCTCAACCGCAGTTTCCCACGGTGACGCTACGAACGCCCTAATAACGGGTTCTTTGTGTTTGAGTGCGTTTTTAACCATACCTTATAAATAAATTCACAAGGGTTAGGCTACTTTTATATTCAGTTGTAATTTAATAATAACCCCTATCTATAAATTTCGCAAATATTATTTCAAGCCTATTTTTAAACACCTTTTTTGTAAAAAATTTTTGAAAATTTTTTTGACATCGTGTTTTTCAGATATCAAAATTTTTCCAAAAAAGTTATCGCGGAAGCGAAAGGTACCGTTTCCCTACAGTCCCTTATTTCATTAGGAGTCCCAAAGGAACAACTCCCCACAACCCTTATTTATAAATTAAAACTATATGAGTAAGAAGTAAATTAATAATAAAAAAGAATCTTCCCGACATCAGCTAGTCACTGATGTCCTTTTATTTAAATATATTTATGAATGCATTAAATATAAAAGAAATTCTAACTGGTCCAATTTCAACCTACAAAGGTTCAGAATCTACTCGCTCTATGATAGAAAAACAGATCAAAGAGCGATGGGGTGAGAAAGAATTAAAAAATTATGATCCTCTCCACACAGCTCGCACCTTTCATTCTTGGATTGCTTTAGGATTTAGAGTAAAGAAGGGAGAGAAAGCTTTGAAGAGCATCACCTTTATCGAAGTTAAAGATAATAAAGGTAATCTCTTAAATAAAGTAAAAAGACCTTGTTCTTTATTCTTTTACAAACAAGTTGAGAAAATTAAATAAACAACTCATATGAAAAAAGAAATAACAATTAGTTATCAAAACAGGCAAGGAGTTAGAAGAGATTTACCAACAAGTCCAAAAATAGTTTTATCCAACCACTTTATAAAAAAGATAAGTGGTTTTTCTATTGGCGATAAAGTAGTAGTCCACTATTCGCCAAATTCAATTATTATTAACAAAATAAAATAACGATGAAAACAATATATAAAAATAAAGTAGAAAGTCCTTATCAAAATATGAGCAAGAAAGCTTACGACTTTCAAAACCCTAAACATCCAATCAACGAGGAGATTATAAAGAATACAGGTACCTTAAATCTTACAGCCACAGTAAAACAAGATTCACCAACACTCTCTGTATTAAAAGCAACTCCTGGTGTCGTAGCTTTTGTATGTACCCTTATGAAAGATAATGTTGTATTAGGTGAAGGGAGGAGTCATACAATAATCAATCAAAATAATAAGTATTTTGAAAGGTCTATTAGATTCACATCAAATGCAAGTATTATAGATTCCGTTGTAAAATCAATTAAGACAATGGATGCTTTATTTCTGAATAAAACCAACCAAGAAAAAGAAATTGTTACAGATGAAGATATTCACGAAGCCAAATTAGAAATGGAAAGAGAAGAAAATAAAGAAAATATTACAGACAAACAAAAGAGTTTTCTAACTCAGCTTGTGAACACCAACATCGCTGATGAGGACGAAAAAGGTCGATTCCTCTCAAATATCCCAGACTTAACCAAAAGCGAAGCAAACAAAGCGATTCAATCATTTCAAAAATAAAATAGCACCAACAAAAAAGCCTGTTCATAAAAACGAACAGGCTTTTTTTGTGAGATCATTGATACTCTTGAGACACTTATTGATTTCATACAAATAACGCTATTATAGAAATAATTATTGCAACTGAAGATATTATGATATTTATAGGATTTTCTGTTATTTTGTGCCAAAAATACTCCCATTCATTTTTTCCCTTAGTTGTGAGAACTAAACTTTCTGAAGTAGACTCTGTTGGTTCATCAAAATCAGGACACTCTGAAGCTGTTGTTGTTGTTGCATAACTTATCCCTTCTTGTATTCCAATTATTACGAGACTATCAAATTCCATTCTTTTCAACTCTGCTCTTATACTTCTACTCGAAATTATAGATATAATCCCGTTCCGATTTCTCGTTGCATATTTATTATTATATTCTTTTGTTACAAATCTATAATTTGGAAAATCAAGATACTCAGTTATAGAATAATTACACCGATGACCTTTAAAAAAATCTATATATTCATTTTTATATCCATCGCCTTTTTCTTCTGATTCTCTAAGAATTTTAATTAGTTTATTTCTCATATTATTTCTGTAGGGTTAATTTTAAACTGCAACATATTAGCAGTTTCTCTACCGTTATCACCACCTATTCCCGCAAACAAATCAATAAAGGTAAAATCCTTTTTATTTTTTTCCAACTTTTTTTATCTTCAAATAATTTAGTCATAATATTTATTAATTATATGTTAACAAAGCTTATATATCAATTTTGTAACTTTTTAATAAATTTTATCCTTAGTATATAATACAATTTATTTCATAAAAGTGTATTATGTTTAATATGGAAATAGACCAACGATTATGGGGTGAATATAAAAAAATTCGCAACAAAATAAGAGCAACGCAACTGGATGAAAGTATCTATGTAATTTGGAATTACTTAAACTATTTAATGAATGGAGAATCAGGCTTTGTAGATATAGAAGTAAGTAAAGAATTTTTAATGAAAGACTATATTCAGAGAAGAAGAACTCTTAATGAATGGGAATTACAGTCTCTCTTAAGAGAGGTTATAATTCATTCCCAAGAAAAAACTTACAAACCAAAATCGTTTAGAAAAATGAGGTATTTTTCTGACAGCATAAATATGTTAAAAGAATTTTCAAATACAGTAGCAAAAACATATATATCTTCCGAAAACGCAGAAAAAGGAATACTTATTGAATTTCACAGGTTAGCACATCAGCAATTTTCTTGGCAAACAAAAATAGCAAACGGAATATATTTAACCCGTTATGCAAAAATCTTTAAAAATAATGAAGTTAAAGAAATTGTAAAAAACAAAATAGGAATGGATATAGATAAATTTTATTTTATAGTTATGATTATATATGGTTATTTTATCGGCAAAAAAATAGCGATAGATTACCCTCCTAGGATAGAAGTTGAAAATGTAGCTCAAAATGATTTGGAAAAGGTTTTTAAATTTTTATGTATATCTATTGAAGAAATGAGGGAAATAACGAACAGAATGCACAAAGTCAATCAAGATTTTGGCTATACCTTAAATCAAAATGAGGTTTTTCCACTTATAAAAATGGATTATTTTGGAAAAAAAAGCTTAGTATGCCCCAATACAAGAACCTTATTCTGGAGAATAACCGACGGTCTTTATTATGAATTATGTAGAGAAAATAATTTTGACAGAGCTTTTGGAAATTCCTTTCAAGAGTATATAGGAGAAATTATAAAAAAAGTTTGTGAAAAAACAGATTTTTTTGAGGAAGTAAATTATGGGTCTAGGCATAATAATAAACAATCTATTGATTGGCTTTTAGAAGATGATAATTCGCTTATATTTATTGAATGCAAAACGAAAAGAATGCGTAATGAAAGCAAAACAAATCTTACAAACACAACGTGTCTTGAAGAAGATATTGATAAAATGGCTGATTTTATAATACAAACATATAAGCAAATAAAAGATTATAAAGATAATTTATATTCTCATTGCAAATATAAAAGTTGTAAAAAAATATATCCTTTAATAGTTACACTAGAAGAATGGTATGTTTTTGGAATGATTTATACAAAAGTTGAAGAAAAAGTAAAACAAAAATTACAAGACAATAATTTACCAGAAAGTTTCTTGGGGGATTTCCCTTTTACTGTTTGTTCGGTAGATACATTTGAAGGTTTTATCCAATTGATTGAAAATGCTGGTATAGAAAAAGTAATGTCTAAAAAAACAACAATGCCAGAAAAAGAATACGACCTTATGGTTGTTTTAAAAAATAATTTTAACGAAGAAATGAAAAAAACAAAGTTCCTGTTTGAAGAAGATTTTGAAAAAATTTTACCTAAAAAGTATTATTAACTAAACAAAACTTAAAACCTTCATACTTTCTTGTATTTCATTCCAATTAATATTTATGAATGCATTTGATTGTTTGAGCAAAAACAATTAAGTCCCCACACGATAGTGTTAGGGCTTTATTGTTTTCTCCGACGAGCAGGACTCGAAAGACGGAGGCGGTACACAAGATAATTTTTTTTGTAACGTAGTGGAGAAAAAATTTAGGCTTGTCGCCGAGTCGTGACGACAGGTTCTTAGGATTTTTGAGTCTGTAAGACGAAAAAAATACTTAGAAACCTGAAGTCGAGTCCTGCTTTAAATAGAATCCGACAGGATACCTTTAACCCAAAAAAAAGACTTAGTGATCGCAGGACGAGTCCTGTTTTAAACAGTACAAATTCATATATTCCTACAAAAACCCGAACACCTCAGGTTAGATAACCTGAGGTTTTGACATGCGTAAAAAGGTTTCTGACACCTTTTTCCTCATGATATATTTGATTTGATTTGCTATATCTACCCTATTTACTCTTGGTATATTTAAATTATATTATAAATGGTGGCTGACCCCATTTCTCCTTACACCTCCATCTTTGTTTTTTTAATTTGGTATACCCGTGCCTTATCATTGGTTTTTTGCACACTAAACAATGCTTTTTTTATATGATTATGGTTGTTCATTCCTTAATAATGATAAAAAACAAGAAAAAGTCCAGTA
>JAHJLO010000072.1 GCA_018821685.1 Patescibacteria group bacterium | reverse complement strand
TCCGAGTTCAATTCTCGGTAGTCGCCCAAAAATAATGCAACAAATACGATAGTATTTGTGTAATATATTTTTGTGCTGACTACCGAGAATTGAAAAGAGCGAAGTATATTTTTTCGCAGAAAAAATACGAGCGACGAGCCTAAGAGTTCTTAATGAAATTGAGTCCGGAGGACGAAAATTTCATTTAGAACTGGGAGGCAATTCTCGGTAGTCGCCCAAGAAAAAAATTGACCCGTTTGGGCCAATTCTCTGTTTCACATAGTTTTTTTAGTTCTTGAAATACTTTTTTATTATGCACTTAGGGTTTGCGAGTTTTTCAAATCCTGAAACTCCGTTTTCGACTAAACCGCAAAGGGTGCATGTCCTCTTAGGAAACCACATAGTTTTTATTTTGGAAGGAGGCTGCGTTTTTCTTGTAGTCTCAAAAACTTCATCATGAGGGCATTCTTTTTTTAGTTTCTTTAAAAGTAACTTTTTTAATCTCGTAGCCGCTTCGATTTTTTTTGTTTGTTCTTGAATCATCTTTTTAATGACTAATAGATTTTTTCTATCCATGGAGAATTCCCTTATTATCAAAATTATTGTTTAGGTACTTCATTGATTACGAAGTTTTTTCTAAGATTCAATGTATCTTAATTTAATTTAAAAAGCAAATTTATTGACATATACTCCCAAAAGAGTATTATATTGACATAAGACCCGAAAGGGTTTTTAAAAATGTTTGGTTTTTGCAATTGAGCAAAGCTTCTGACCAAATAAATAAATTAACAAAAGTTTAGGGTGGATTTAATTTATCTACTTCAAACTATAAATTTAACAATATGAGTTTAATAAATTATATAAAAGAAACAAAAGGAGAACTAAAACACGTTACTTGGCCGACAAGAAGCCAAGCGATTTGGTTTACAGTTATTGTTATAGTAATATCACTTTTTACAGCTTTCTTTTTAGGTTTCTTTGATTATATTTTTTCATTGGGACTTGAAAAATTTATTATTTAAAAAAGTAAATTATGGATAATCTTGAAAATCAATCAGAAGAAAATCAAATAACAAAACAAGACTCAAGTGCTGGTAGAAACTGGTATGCTATTCATACCTACGCTGGATATGAAAATGCGGTTGTTCGTAATTTAAAACAAAGAGTTGAGTCTCTAAACATGAAAGATTTAATCTTTGATGTTGTTGTTCCTGTGGAAAAGAAAATTAAAATTAAAGGAGGAAAGAGGGTAGAGGAAAGCGAAAAAATTTATCCAGGATACATTCTTGTTGATATGATTGTTACGGATGATTCTTGGTATATCGTTAGAAACACTCCAAGAGTTACTGGGTTCGTTGGTGCTGGAGTTAACCCTGTTCCTGTAAGTGAAGCAGAAATGGCTGAATTAACAAAGAGAATGGAAGACGATGTAACCAAGCACGATGTTGATTTACAAATAGATGAAGCCGTTATTATTATTGACGGTCCTTTCAAAGATACTGAAGGTAAAGTTATCGAGGTTGATGAAAAGAGTGGTAAGGTTAAGGTTCTTGTTTCCATGTTTGGGAGAGAAACTCCTGTGGAACTAGATTTCTTAGAGGTTAAAAAGATATAAATTAATTAAAAAACTAAAAAAAATAACATGGCAAAACAAGCAGTAAAAAAATTAAAATTACAGATTCCCGCAGGAAAAGCTACTCCAGCTCCACCGGTTGGACCTGCGTTAGGTCAAGCTGGAATTAATATTGGTGAATTTGTTAACCAATTTAACGACGCGACCAGAGAAATGATGGGTGATATTATCCCAGTTGAAATTTCTGTTTACGAAGATAGAAGTTTCGATTTTGTGTTAAAAACACCCCCAGCTTCTTCTTTGATTTTGAAAGCTCTTAACATAAAGAGCGGTTCTGGAAAAAATCTTACTAAGAAAGTTGGAACATTAACAAAAGATCAAGTTAAGCAAATTGCAGAGCAAAAAATGCCTGACTTGAGCGCCAATGATATCGAAGCTGCGATGAAGATTATTGCAGGGACAGCTCGATCCATGGGTGTTGAAGTAAAATAAATTTAAAAAAAATAAAAGCACTCGCTAATGAACTGTACCCCAAAAAGTGGACACAAAATAAAAAACTACTTTTGGTCTAAAAGATGATTTCTGTACTTCACAGGGGTCATCTTTTTTAGTTTCCATTGATGTCTTGTATTATTGTAATTATACATATAATTTGAAATTA
>JAHJLO010000071.1 GCA_018821685.1 Patescibacteria group bacterium | reverse complement strand
TTACAGCAATTAAAGGGTAAAAATGCCCCCCCGAGCCTCCTCCTGTTAGTAAAATTTTCATGTTTTTATTAAATAAAGTAACGTGAATTAAAAAATTAATTTTAATTTTTTAATTCAAATAATCTTTTAATTGCGACTTTTATATTTGGAAATATTAAATATAATTCCAACCTCCAATAATGTAAATAATAGTGCGGTTCCTCCCTGGCTCACAAATAGCAAAGGCATTCCCGTTAAAGGAAAAATTCCTAACATAGAAGCCATATTTATAAAAGATTGAGACACTATTAGTATAACAATTCCTATAGCTAATAGTCTACCAAAATTGTGGGTAGATGAGGACGCTATATTCAAACCTCGATAGGCAAAAAATAAAAATAAAGCAATAAGAAATATACAACCAATAAAACCCCATTCTTCTGCTGTTACGGCAAATATAGAATCTCCCATGGGTTCAGGTAAAAAATTAAATTTTTGAATACTTTTTCCAAAACCCCTTCCAAACCACTGCCCCGATCCAATAGCAATTAAAGATTGTTTTATTTGATAACCCGCGCCTAAGGCGTCAGCGGAAGGATCCATAAAAGTAAGAACTCTTTGTAAGACATAGGGTCTTAAATAAGTTAATATTCCGAAACCAACTCCAGCCGTAGCAACTAATCCAAAAAGATGTCTCCACTTTGCTCCCGCTGTAAATAACATTCCCATAGCAGTTATAAAAATAACAAGAAAAGTCCCGGTATCAGGCTGACTCAAAAGGATACCTCCAGTTAAGGCAAGAAGAATAATCATAGGCAAAATACCATATTTAAAAGTTTTGACCTTAGATTTTATACTCGTAAGCCATGCAGCAAAATATATAATAAAACCTAGTTTTAAAAATTCGGCAGGCTGGAAAGTTTGCCCCCCTATCATAATCCATCTTTTAGCTCCTCCATGTTCAAACCCAAAAAATGGCGTAAAAACCAACACAGACAAAATAAGTGATAAAGTAAAAATATAGAAAGCGTACTTTCTATAGTGCATATAATTAACTTTTGATGCAATTATCATTCCTAAGGTTCCTAAAATCAGCCCTAGAAAGACTTGATTAAAAAGAACCGACGATAAATTAGAGCCTTCTTTAGTGAGGATACCCAAGGATGCCGAAGAAAATATAAAAAAACCAGAAAATATTAAAATTACCACCGTTATTAAAAAAGGTTTATCTATTTTTCTTCTACTCATAACTAAAGTATATATTATTAAGAACCAACTATTAAGTGGAAAACAGTAGGAATCCCCTAGATTGATTCACTGTGTTCGCGAAGACAAAAAACAAAGTTTTTTCCTAGACAAGCCTTGCTTGTCTAGTTGTCTTTAAAAGATAGCCAATCCTCTATAAAAAATACAAATTCTTCAAAAGTTTCAAAATAACTAGGGAAATTTTCTATATTTAAAATTTTGTTCGCTTCTCTTATATTTCCTGTAAAATCTAAATAACTAGAATGTTTATACTTTTCCAAAAATAATTTAGTTTTCTTTTTATTTTTTATTCCATTCTCTCTCCATTTAGAGTCAATTAATTTAACAGGATTTAAGTGAATATATGCAAATAAATATTTTAAGTAATTATCGCTATCTACATATTCAGCTTTGAATTTACCCTGAAAAAGAGATCCTGTTCTTTCATTTTTATTATTATAATACTTAGAATAGGCAGTTGAAATTTTTTGCATAAAAGTACTAATTCCTCCTTCTGTTCTCTCTCTTATCAATAAATGAAAGTGATTTGGCATTAAACAGTAAGCCCCTATATCAACCAATTTATTACCAGTTCTTTTTATATTTAATAACTCACTCAAACTAGATCCTTGTTCAAAATACTTACCAACTCTTGTTTCGTTATCAGAATTAGATAAGTAGAGTAAAACAGTAAAACGAAAATAATCTAAATAATCATCAAAAATAACACGTTTATCAACACCTCGGTTGTAAATATGATAAAATTCACCTTCTACAAATTGTATTTTTCTTAACCCCATTTAGTTTTATTGTACCTGAAAAATAAGTCTAGACAAGCAAAGCTTGTCTAGACTTCTAAAGGTAAAACCTTTTGTGTGCAAAAATCAAAACATCGCAGTTTTACCTGCGATGTTTTGATTTAAATTGTTCTTTGATATCTATAAGCCGAATTCTGTCCAACGTCTTGCGACGAATGTATAGTCATTTATCTGGGATTATTGTTGTCAATAACCTCTAGCGACTCTCTGAAATAAATTTCAGCACGGTCTTGCACTCAAGTAAGGATTTAGCCGTTTCACCTTCTATGTTTCCATAAAAGCTAATCCCGAAGGATTTCTAAACTCTTTCGAATTTAGACGTCTCTGCTCGCACCTCTAAAATCACTTTTGACGGGTGTTACCCGCTACTCTTGTCGTTCCTCACTAAACTCATAATAAGTACAGTGAGGAACGACTGAGTGTTCGGACTTTCCTCTCGATTGTCGAAACAATCAAGTAACTATCCAATATCAAAGAACAGGGTTATTATACAATATAATCCCCTACTATTGCAAGTTTTAAGTTGACGCTGGTATTGACAAATGGTGTAGTTTTGTAGTAAAATACTGCTTAGAATAAAGTTGATTTTGAGAATTTATCTCAGAGTTTTTGAAAAAATATATAAAGGAGGACAACATGAAGTTAACTATTATTTTGCTTTCGGTAATTGGTATACCTTTTTTTATTTTTATTTTGGTTTTGTTTTTTTTAAGTAAAAAACCAGAATTAATAAATTTGGAACCATCAAAAAACGAACCTTTAAAGTACATAAAAAACTTTTTCGGGTTTATTTGGGAAATAACTCCCTTATCTTTAATCTTAACCGCGATTACAGCTATTTATGTAGCGGGTATATGGTTCTGTGACATCACTGGGCTAGTAACATTTGTTAATGAAAAAGTGTTACTTTTACCATTTGTAAATGAAAAAATAACCTTTGTGGTGGAATATTCCATACGAGGAATATTAACCCTCACTTGGTTTATTTTAGCCATAATTGATGTTAAACAACGACATCTGATGGTTTTAAGAGTTTTTAGAAAGAGAATTCCTTTCCCTTTCCTTTATTTAAGCGAAGGTTGGAAAGGAACGATTATCCCTTGGCCTATCGTAGATGGTATTCAAAAAACAATAGTGGAATTTACCCTAGGGGCTATCCCTGGGCAAGAAGGTAAATACAGATCCATTAGTTGTCAAACTTTAGACGATCAAGAGGTTATACTCGAATATGCGGTTCAGGGAAGAACTCGTGATCCTTTTCTTTGGGAAAATACAGAGAAACCAGAAGAAAGTATCGAAAATAAACTATTATCTCAGTTAAGAATAATAGTAGCTCTCTTTAAAGAAAAAGAGGTTAATACCCTAAAAGGTGCTGTTGCAGGCATGTTGTTGGGTAAAGAATATCTCGTTTGGAGAAACTCAGAGGGGGATTTATTACGTAATTCTGGCGGTATTGTTTTAGCGGTTCCCTCTAATAAGAAAAAGATAGAAGAGATTCTTTCAACACCAAGTGATAAAATAACCAAAAGATGTCTCAGACAATATCTGGACAATCTTGAAGAAATCAACAGTGGTGAGGCTGATGGCTCAAGAGAAAATTATTCGATAGAGACCATCCCCTCTGTAACTTTTGATTTGGATGCCGTGTGGAAAGAAGCAAAAAGAGTTGGTGGTGAGATAGAACCGCCATCGTTAAGGGATATTACTCCCCCAAAAAAAGTGAGGGAAGCTGCTGAAGAAAAAAGGATTGAGGAACTACAAGGAGACGCAAGAAGAGAAGAAAATATGAGACATTCTCAAATTGCCTTGGAAGTATTGGGGCTACCGACTGACACAAAGGTTCTTGATTTAGACGATAAAACCTATGAAAAGTGGCGTGCCCTGAAAGATGATTCTTTGATTCAAGAAAGAAAAATCAACAAGGTAACTGTAAATTCTACAGGTCATAAAGGTGGAGATGATTTGTCGAAAAATATTGTCGCCGCAGCAACTCTAAACAGAGGAGATCAGAATGGAAGCTAGAGGAATACTCCTAAAAATAGTAACTTGGGTTTCATTAATACCTCTTTTTATAATTGGGTATTACGGAGTCCCTTATTATTGGGAAAAGATGAGTGCTGGAAGACAGCAAGATCGTTTCGATAATGAAAACAGGAAGGCTATTGAGGCAACCAAAAAGGATAGGAAAACTTATGGTCCTTGGACTATGAAAGAACTGAAGGAAGAGGGGTGGACTAAAGTCTATAAGCGAGTTGCTCCCCCAAACGGTAAGTTATCAAGAGTTTGGACAATTGGTCAATTCAAAACGGCTGAATTTTCCACGAATCCTCCCGGTCAAGATGTTTATTTTATGAACGACGGGGAGATGTATGAACTGAATGAAAATCCAGGAAATAAAGAAGGAAAAACCTGGAATCTCAATATTTTCTTCGGTTCTCGAACAGGGAAAAGGGTCACTATCTATATAAGAGAGGGACCACAAAAGAACTAACACAAAAGGCAGATGGATATTTATCCCATCTGCCTTTTATTAATTTACTTTGCAAAAAAACTGATTATATCCCAGAACCTAATTGGTCAATGGTTCCACTTACCACAGATGACAACAAACTAGCTCCTAATAAGATCACAATACCAACCAATGTCCACATAAAATATTCTCTAGCCTCTCCTACTTTAGCTGGATTTCCCTGAGCCGTAACAAATTTAAAACCCGCATAAATCAAAAACAACACAGCGACAGGAGTTCCTATGGCGATTACAATTTGCAAGATAGCATCTATTAGCTCTTGAATACTATCAACACCTATAGGGTTTTTTATACCCCCACCAGCGACAACTTCTGCAGAAGCTAAGCTTGGCAACAAAAGTCCTGCTGAAATTAAACTATAATAAATATTTTTAAAGGTTTGTTTTATTTTCATAATTTCTAGTGAGGACGGATAAAAATGGTTATGATAATATTTATTTTTATTCAGTCCGAGCGACGTAATTATATGATTTGCATATATTTTCTTGTCTTTTTCTTTTTTGAAAGATTAGGCTTTTTTAATTAATATCTAATTTTAAGGATTTAAAATTGAGGTATCTCCACCTAAACCGCTCACAATAAGTTTTACTATTATCCAAGGAGCTAACACAAAAAACAATCCTCTCAGTAGAGTCGTCAGTTTCCTTCTGGCTTCGGATTTTGCACTAGCTTTGTCACTAACAATAAGAGTCCAACCTATCCAGGCAAATAATAATGTCGAAACAGGAATTGCAATCCAAATGAACACATACAATAAATTATCGATAAGAGTTATCAAATCTGTAAAGTGGCACCCATCTTTGTTTATATCAGTTGCTACCACGGCACACTCAGGGACAATTGGTTCCCCAGGGGTCCATCCTGCAAGGACTAAAGAAGGAGCAAATAAAACAGCCCAAAGTGTCAGATAATATATTTTTTGTAATTTATGCATAATATCTTTTATTAAAATATTTTAAAACCTCAACATTATTAATTTTCTAAATCATCAACTAAAACTTTCATTTCAGAACTCGCTCTATTTATGGCATTAACAGTTCTTTCCCTACCTGAAATTATAGATTCAATCATATCTTGAAAAATTAAACTAGTTTCTTCTGGTCGAGGATCCAACCAAGCTTTTGAAAAAATTGCAGACCTATAAAAAACGTCTAGGTAAGGACTCTCAGGTCTCTTTACCAACAAATTTCGAGAAACAGGCGGTAAATTATTTAATTCTGAAAGTTTTCTTAGCATGACGTCACCTGTTAATCCTTTAATAGCATTAAAAGAACCTCCTATATTTTTAGAATTTCTTGCGATAGACAACCCCCACATCCGACCAAAAGTAGCATTATTGTCATTGTTTGTTTGAGGAATAGGGGCAACATCAAAATTAAGATTTGGATTCTTAGCTCTCAATCCTTCCAATTCGCTGGCAAAACCAAAATAAATAGCAAGGTCTCCGGTTAAAAATAGTTTTTCTGAACTAACTAAAGAACGATTCCAAGTATAAACAGAATTTACTGGATTAGAAAATTGAGTAAAGAAATTTATAGCTTCCTCTGCTGGCATAATAGAGCTTTGTGTTTTTTTTCTCGTCAAAGCAATATTAATATCATCTCCCGATCTTTCTGTTATAGGACTCCCAGCTTGCATAATTAAAGTTGAAATAATTTCTTTAGCATTATTGATATTTCTAAATTCACCGAAAGGAACCAAACTGGTTAAAATATTTAAATTATCATCTTTTTCTGTAATGTTTTGACTAAGGTCAAAGAATTCATCCCAACTTGTTGGAGGAACCGAAATCCCTTTTCTTGAAAAAATATCTCTATTCCAATACATTACAAGTGGGTCAACAATAAAAGGAAGACTTAAAATTCCGTTTTCCTTCAAATACAATTCCCCTTCTTCAATGAATTTGTCTTTAAAATCTCTCATTAAATAACTTTCATAGGGTATCGGAAATATTTTATCTTGATGTTTTAAAATAGAATACTGAGATAACATAAATACATCAGGTCCTTTACCTGAAGCCAAAGCTTCTGCTAATTCTTCGTCAAAAATTTCAGAATTAACTTCTTTATATTTTACCCCAGTGAATGAGTCGTCTTCCCTTCTTAACTCAGCCAATAAATTTTCCATAATATTTTTATCAACCGTCCCCCATATATTTACAGTACCGATGGTCGTTGAAGTATTATTTCCGAAACCAGCAAACAAAATAACCCCTAAGACAATAAAAAATAGGAAGACTCCGAGTATAGATATTTGAAAGTTTGACATAAAAATTATGTTTTAAAAATTAATTATTTTTTCTAACAACGAAACCATAATGATGTTCTCCTGCGGAAATATCCTTATCAAGAACAAAACCATTTTTTTGAAATAAATCTTTTGCTTGATGTTCTGTAAAAACACTTTCAGGAGCTGGCCCCAATCCTCCAAAAGAAGCTGTCCAATCAACTATCAAAGCTCTCCCTTTAGGGCGCAAAATTCTTTTCATTTCATTTATTAAATTTTCTTTTTCTTCAACCTGAAATAAAGTATTCGAAAGAATTACAGCATCCACAGAAAAATCTGCTAATCGAGTTCCTCCTAATTTTTCGATATCGCCCCAAATAATTTCTATATTGCTTAATCCCTCTAGCGATGCAGAAGCCTTAATCCTCTCTAAAAGTTCTTTCTGAACATCAACAGCGTAGACTCGGCCGTCATTTCCAACCGCTTTGGAAGATTCCATTACATAAAAACCAGAGCCAGAACCGAGGTCAGCAACCTTCATTCCTTGGTTTAAACCGAATTGTGCGATATTATTTTTTGGATCAATAAATGCCATTACGTTTATTATAACAAACCATGAAAAAGTTTGTAAGTTAATAAGTCCCAAAATAATAAAACTAAAAAACAGAAAACCTTTGAGTTCTCTATTTTCTAGTTTTATTATAAATTTAAGTGAGTCTTAAAAAACTTTTTACAAACAAGTAAGTGATGCAATCTTATCCCCTTCCCTTAGTTTCATTATTCTTACTCCTTGGGTTTGTCTTCCTAGTGAAGGAATTTCGTTAACATCAACTCTTATAACTTGTCCGTTTTGGGAGATAGCAACTATTTCGTGTTGATTCTCTGTCAAAACCTTAGAAACAATTAATTTTCCGGTCTTATCAGTTACTTTCATTGTCTTTATACCAGAACCACTTCTTTTTTGAATTTTATATTCTTCTAAGTTAGTTTTCTTACCGTAACCGTTACCACTCATAACAAAGAAATGTGGTTTTTCATAATCTTTTTTGATTATATTAGCTCCAACAACAAAATCGTCTTTACTTAATTTCATTCCAGTAACACCACCAGCAGTTCTACCCATTACTCTAGCATCTGATTCTTTAAATCTAATGGATTGACCCTTGCTACTTGCCATAATTACAGTATCCCCTTTATCTACAAACCTAGCTGTGATTAATTCATCCTCTGGTTTTAGATTTATTGCGATAAGACCATTTCGTCTAACATCGTGGAAATTTTTAGCTTCCGTTTTTTTAACAACACCGTTTTTTGTAATCATTATCAATGATAAATCGCTTTGTTTTACATCTTTTGGCATTGGTAAAATAGAAGTAATTTTTTCATCTCCTTCTATTTGAAGGAAATTCATGATTGATTTTCCTCTTGTGGCTCGTTTTCCCTCAGGAATATCATACATCTTTATTTGATAGGCCTTTCCTTTATCACTGAAAAACAACAGATCACTATGGGTATTGGTTGTTAAGAACATTGTCACAAAATCTTCTTCTTTTGCTTTTAAGTCAACAACTCCAACCCCTCCCCTTCTTTGTTTTTTAAATTCATCTGGATTTGTTCTCTTGATATATCCTCCAGCAGTATAAACGAGAACAGATTCTTCTTCTGGAATTAAATCTTCAACTGAAATAGTTTTTGTCCCAGACTTAACAACTTTCGTTCTTCTTTCATCTCCATATTTCTCAACAATTTCATTCATCTCGGTCTTGATAATCTCAAGCATCCTCTTTGGACTCTTAAGAATTGCCATCAATTCTTTAATGAAAGCTTGGATTTCTTTTAATTCATCTTCGATCTTCTTTCTCTCGAGACCGGCTAATTTTTGAAGTTTCATATCCAAAATAGCTTGAGCTTGGATTTCTGAGAATTTAAATTTCTTAATTAAGTTCAATTTAGCTGTCGCAGCATCTTTTGAAGCTTTAATTAATTTAATTATTTCGTCAATATGATCAAGAGCTTTTTTTAGTCCGAGCAAGATATGTTCTCTGGCCTGAGCTTTTCTTAGATCAAATTCTGTTCTTCTTCTAACAACCTCCTGTCTATGAGAGATAAACTCTTCAAGAATAGGCTTAAGTGACAAGGTTTGAGGAACCCCATCAACCAAAACAACTAAGTTAAAGTGAAAAGCATCTTCTAGTTGTGTGTGTTTATATAAAGCATTTAAAACTTTTTGAGGGTGGATTCCTGCCTTTAAATCAATTACAACTCGAATATCGCTTGTGGATTCATCTCGAAGCCCCTTGATTCCTTCAATTTTTTTGTTTCTATGTAAATCAGCAATTTTAACCACCATATCAGCCTTATTTACCCTAAAAGGAAGAGAAGTAATAACGATTTGAAAACTACCAGCTTTATTTTCAATAATCTCAGCTTCACCCCGACAAACAACACCTCCTCGCCCGTTTGCATAGGCGTGACTAATAGCTTTTTGATCAAAAATAATACCCCCTAATGGAAAATCAGGACCTTTAATAAATTGCAAAAGATCTTCTGTCGTAGCATCTTTATTGTCGATAAGATGAGTAGTCGCATCCACAACTTCCTTTAAGTTATGGGGAGGGATATTTGTTGCCATTCCAACAGCAATTCCAAGAGTTCCATTTAACAAAACATTAGGCACAGCAGAAGGAAGAACTTTAGGTTCTTTTATGGTTCCATCATAGTTTGGAATAAAATCGACAGTTTCTTTTTCAATATTTTTTAACAGTTCGCTGGACATCTTAGACATCTTTGCTTCTGTATAACGCATAGCCGCCGGAGAGTCCCCGTCGATCGAACCGAAGTTACCCTGTCCAATAACCAAAGGATATCTCATCGTAAAATTCTGAGCCATTTTAACCATGGATTCATAAACAGCAGTATCTCCATGGGGGTGATATTTACCAAGCACATCTCCGACAACAGCCGCAGATTTCCTGAATTTTGCTGAAGAAGTTAAACCCATTCCATGCATAGTATAAAGGATTCTTCTGTGGACAGGTTTTAATCCGTCTCTAACGTCAGGCAAAGCACGGTCAGTAATAACCGACATGGCGTAATCCAAAAAGCTTCTCTCCATTTGAGAGCTGATGCTTTCTGAAATAATTCCTTTATTTTTTAATGACTCCCTCTCTTCATTCTCAGCAGAATCATTTTTTTTATTTTCATTTTTTGCCATAATTTATACTTTGTCCGAACGACTTGATTATAATCTTTATGTGTAATTAAGCTCCATTATACCAAATGATAACGCTAGATGCTAATTTAAAATTTGGGAAAACACACCTTTTTAAAAGGTCCTAAAACCTTATAAATATGATTAAATATTATTTTTTATTTCAACAATTCCATCAACAGCTACGCTAAAAAAATTTTTAAAAACTTCAAAAATAAAATTAGCACCCAAAACTTTTTCTTCAGTTTGGTCAGCCACGTACCTCACAGGCTCTCCACTTACCCCAGATAAAAAATACCAAACTCCGGTAATAATTAACATTGTTATTATTGTTGAGATAACAAGAATTTTGATTTTATATTTTTCCGGTTTGTTTCTAATTTTAAGTAACATTTTAAAATTAAGACATAGACTTTAGAACCACAACGTCACCCTGCTTTCCTTCAAGATCTTTCTTCTTTATAGTCAGTTTTTCTAACGGCTTTACGTCCTCTGACCCACTTTCTTTTAAAAAAGTTTTTAAAGCTTCTTTTTCTCCAACTTCTCCATAATGCATTGGAATAACAATTTTAGCTCCAAGTTTTGTTGCTAATTTATTTGCATCAGCGGGATTCAAAGTTCCCTCGTTACCAATAGGAACAAAAAGAATATCGATTTCGCCAAGAACAGATTTTGCTCTATCGTCCAAATCAGCAGAATTTAAAGCCCCTAAAAAAGCAATATTCATTCCATCAAGAATAAGGGAATATACGGTATTAATTCTTTCTTTATCTTTATATTTAGAACCAGAAATAGCTCCTCTTACAAAAATACCTTGAACTTCGTACTCTCCAGGACCATCTACAACAAAAAGATTCTTGTTTTTAGATGTAACATTTTCAATTCCGTTAAAATCTACACTATTTGAAGTAACCAAGGCTACGTCAGCTCCGAAACGAGGG
>JAHJLO010000070.1 GCA_018821685.1 Patescibacteria group bacterium | reverse complement strand
CCTCCCTCGTTAATGCCTCAGCAAGTGATACTTGATACCCATTTCCTTCAACTATAAATTTTGTTGAATGTATTTTCCCAACACTATTCAATAAATCTTTAGCTTTTTGAGCAGTCGTGAACGGGGTCATTCTTTCATTAATTATTTGTCTATGAATGTATATCTTTCTTTCTTCATCTATATCGAATACACTCAAAGCGACCATGGCAGTATAATCAGCAGTTGGTTTTAGCGAAGAGGCAGGATCTATTGCAATAATTGTCCCTAAGTAACTCTCAGATTTAATATCAGGTATTTTCTCGTAATATCTAATCCACTCCCGTTCAATTATCTGTCCATCTTCAGGAATAATTTTTAGCAAATACTCCCTAAACCATGCTTGTAGATTCAAGACTCTCATCTCTTCTCGTTTCAACGATTCTTTATCTGGAAATTTCCCTGGCCACAAACTTTCTCCCTCGTCGTCCATAATTGGGTAAGAATAAAATTCACCATTGATTTCTTTTTTCTCAATTTTATTCTTAAGTCTCATTATGACCGAATCCTCATGAACTAAGTTCCCAATAACAACTACTTTTGTGTTTAAGTCACCCGCAGGTAAAACTTCTCCTGAAAGCCAACGAAAAGTTTTGTCTCTACTTTCTATTGTCTTTGTTGAAGACAAATCCTCAATATCATCAAAGATAATTAAATCAGGGCGATGGCTTTTATGTCTAATCCCACGAATACTCTGCTCGGTAGATGCAACCATAATCCTAGCTCCATACTTTGGTATTACAATGGATGTCGACCTCCATTCGTCATCAGGCTCTTCAAAAGGACCAAGGTCGTCTTTAAGCAAGTTATTGTTTTCCATCTCACTCTTTATGTTAGATAGAATCTGCCTTGCCTGTATTTGTGTTTGAGAAAGTATCAAAACAAACTTTTTTTCTTGTTTTCCTAAGATTGACCAGATTGGATAGGAAAGAGAAAAAATAGTTGATTTGGCTGATCCTCTAAATGCCACAATTACTGACAATGTTTCATCCTCATCTTCTGTCACTCTAATCATTTCATCGTGAAAGGGTGCGTTTGGATATTGCATATAATTACCGAGGTATATAGGTAAGAAATATTCATGACTTTCTTTGGTTATCTTTTTTCTTACCTCAGCATCGTTAATAATACTTTCTATAAGTCTTTTATTCTCTGTTGTTCTCATGTTCTTCTTTTAATTCTGGTTTTTTATGAGCAGAAGTTAACTCAAGAGCTTTTTTAATAAGTTCTTGTTGCGATTTGGATAATTCCTTGTCTTTATCGCTGTGTGTAACTTCAAGTTTGTTGGTGTAATCTTTGTGGTGATTCGTCAGCCAAAACTTAATCGCTTGAAAATTTTTATCTTTAATTGCTGTAATAAGTTGAGATTCAGCCAAATCGTTTATCATTTTCTTTCCATCGTTTAAAGACTTATCAGATTCTTCTTTGAATTTTTTATTTGACTTTCTCCACCTGTAATATGTTGCTCTGGGAATTCCTGACTTTTCGCAAGCTATCTGAACCACAGGAGTTTTTCTCAACTGTTTCAACAATATTTTTCTTTCTTGATCAGTTCTCATATTTTTTAACCTTATTACCTGATAATATTTCCCATCTTTTGATTATTGTTGAGCAATACTCTTTATCTAACTCAATAACAATTGCTTTTCTTTTGATATGCTCGCAAGCAATCAAAGTAGATCCGCTACCAGCAAATGGGTCGTATACTGTTTCATTAATTTTTGTTGAATTCAAAATAATATGTCTAAGCAATCCGATAGGTTTCATCGTTGGGTGAAGTTTACTTCTGTTTGGTTTTGGAAAAACTAGGACAGATTTACTTTTTGATTTTCTGAAATGGTGTCTTCCGTACCAACCATAAGCGATTAACTCATGTTGAGGTAAATAATCTAATCTTCCAATTACAGCATGGTCTTTTACCCAAATTAGTAATTGGGAAAATTTAAAACCTAATTCCAACATTGCTGTTCGTAGAGCAAATATCATCTTATCTGAGTTGAAAATATACACTGAGTTATATTTGCTCAAGAAGGGAGTAATAGGATTTAGCCATTTCTTACTAAATTCTACATACTCACTATCTGAAGTAATTCCATCGCCAGCAATATGTTTTCCTTTCGCTAATGCTTGGAAGTTTTCTTTGCTTGCAACATAATCAATTCCATAAGGAGGGTCGGAAACAATGGCATCTATTTTTCTATTCTTGAAAACTTTCTTTATCAATTCTTCATCAGTTGCACTTCCATGAACGAGTAAATGTTCTCCAAGTAAAAATATATCCCCATATTTCATTTGCAGACTATTTGATTTTCTTTGCTTTGATTCCAGTTTCTTTTTCATATCTATTTATTATTAACTGACAAAATATTGGCTCCTTTTCGACTAGAAAGGATTTTCTTTTCATTTGTTCACAGGCAAGCATTGTAGATCCACTTCCTCCAAAAGGGTCAAGAACACAATCTCCAATCTTTGTGCAACGTTTTAATGGTTTTTCACTTAACGAAACAGGTTTTTGAGTAGGATGCTCGTATTCAGACCCTGGTAATCTTTTTGCTAACCAAATATCAAAAAGATCAACGATATCATCAATTGTCGCATTACCTGTTCCAACTCCTTTATTTAAGATTTCGTTTAAGTTTTTAGGAAAATCGGCAATATATGGACTTCCTATCGTCCCATAAATGCACGGTTCATAACACTTATTAAAGGAAACTTGAGGTGTCAAATTGATTCCGTTTTTAATCCACAGACATGTTCTCTTGTAATCGATGTATAATTCCTTGTAGATATCCTGAAGTGTTCCGACGTAGCGAGAATCCGCCCAGTAAAAGACATGCACATCTTTTTTTGCAACAGAAAGAGTGTTTGAAATTACTTTTTTCAAAAAATCTTTAAAATCTGAATCAGATAAATTATCTTTTATATTTCCACCATACTGACCTTTTCCCCCAAGTCCTTTGTCGTAACTGAGAGAAATATTATATGGACTATCTCCATAGATCATATCCATCTTGTTTTTCCCAACTAATTTTTGAATTACTGATAAATCGGTGCTGTCTCCGCACAGTAATTTATGGCGTTCTCCGAGTTGGAAAAAATCCCCTTCCTGAATATCAGTCTCGTGTATTTCATCAACTCCTTTATCAATATCAAAGTCATCATCTTCTATTTCCAACACATCGTCCCAAATATTTGATAAATCAGTGTCATCAAATCCAATGTCTAACAAGAAATCTATATCGAATTCTTTAAGAAGCTCATACTCCCAAGAACCTCGATTGCGGTTGCTTCTCAGTAAGTATTCTTCAAATTCTTTTTTACTTAATTTCCTATTAGGAATTCGAACATCAATAATTTCATTACCTTTTCCTAATGCTAATAATATCTTCAGCCTTTGGTGACCGCTGACAATAACGTTGTCAGTATTAACGGCTGGTATTTCCGCAAGTCCAAACTTTGTGATACTTGCTTCCAAATCTCCACGTTGTTTATCTGATAAAGTTCGTGGGTTTTTAGAATAAGGCACTAGTTCAGAAACTTTTCTTTGTTCTGTGTGCCAAACGATCTTCTTTTTAATAGTCATAATTTTGTTTATGATTAAACTTATAATGTTTCCTGCGTTTTTGTTATAAGCTTTATTAAAAACAATAAGAGCCCGCACAAAAGCGCAATAAATTTTCATTACATCTTTTGTGAGGGCTTTCATTAAAGGCTCCGCGAATTACATCTTAAAATATTCAATTGTCTCTGTGTCCTTATGGGTCAGGACACTCCCCATATACAGATTGAGAATAATTACCTCAACCTATATTTTCATAATATTCTTATTAATAACTAAGGTCAACAATTTGTTTGTGGATAAGGAATTTATATTTATATATAAGAATTATTGATAAAGATAAACGGTATCTTTTCTTGATTGGAGGAACGCCTTTCGAACCTATCAGTGACACAAAGCATTTTCTGATCTTGACTACTCGATTAAACAAACGAATGAATTATTAGGTATTTTGACTCAAAATCCTTAATTTTTATTAAACTAAAAAATATAAAATTTATCGTGATATAATAATTGGAATGAAAATAACAAATAGTTGGTTGGAGCAATCGAGCGGTTTACAAGCCACTGCCACATATGAAGACATGGATGATTTTTCCTGTTTACCCTATGAGAAATGTACTCAGGTTGTTTGTTTTGCGTTTTATAAAAATAAACTTTTGCTTGTTCGTGATGGGAAGAAAAATAGTTGGGGACCTGCCGGTGGTGGAATAGAAAAAGAGGAGACTTTTGAAGGTTGTGCCAGAAGAGAATTAACAGAAGAGGCGAATGTTGAAATGTTAAGTTTTAAACCAATCGGATATCAGAAAGCATCTTTACCGAATGGGCCAGAGGAACATCAACTTCGTGTTTTTTGCGAAGTTAAACCAATAGGAGAATTTAAAGAAGATCCCGATGGTGATATCACTGAAATTAAATATATTGATCCAAAAGATTATAAACAATATTTTGATTGGGGTGAGGTGGGGGAAAGAATTATTGAAAGAATCTTTGAATTTAAAAAGAGATGAAAATAAGCAAAGATTCACAAGGAGTAGTTTTTAGAAAAAAAGCAGATAATGTAGAATTTTTGCTGTTAAAAAAATATGATCCCGAACAAGACAGGGTAGATTTTAGGTTAGTCAAAGGAGGAATAGAAGAAGGTGAAAAACCAGAAGAAACAATTCTTCGAGAAATAAATGAAGAAACTAGCTTGATAGATTTGAATTTGTTAAATAAATTAGAGGGATATTCTTATCAGGCAACCGATGTTTTGCACGAAGTGAGTGTTTTTATTGTTGAGAATACAAAAGACAATGAAATTAAGGTGGACTCTACCCATGAAGGAGGTTTTACTATTGAATCTGCCAATTGGTTTTCTTCACAAGAAGCACAAAAAATTCTTTTTTTTGACCAAGAAAAAGAATTAATCAGAAAAGCTTTAGATTTAATATAGTGCGTTTAAGGATTTTTGAGTATCTCAAGAATATAAATGGTTGATTTTGTTATATTTTTGTGTATTATGAAGATGTAAATGTCCTTTGTATTTTTGTATTTAGCAAAAATAAAAACAATTAAAAAAGAGGTGATGATATGGAAGCGAATACTGTGGATCAAAAACAGGAGTTAAATCTCGGTTTTGTTGGGTTGATGAAAAATGACGAGCAATTTCAAACAGAATTAGCTTGTGATTGCGATGTGGACTGCATAGACTGTGTTAATATGCCGGATCCCTGCGTTTGCGATACCTGATTTTCCCTGAAAAGACAAACCTCAGACAACTGGCCATTTTTGGCCAGTTTTGTATTATAATAAGATAAATAGAACAGAACAATAAAAAATGAAAAAATTAATTTTTAAAATAGATAAGAAAATAGATTTCAGGAATCACCTAATTCAAATGAACTGGCGTGATAAAACGGGTTTTAAATTTAGTGAAAAAGACCTTAGCTACTTTAATTCTCTTGAGAATATTAAGGATATACAAGAGCAGTGGAAAGAGTTCAAAAAATACTCTGCTGATTTTTATAGTGATGAAAATAAAGATAATATTAATGAAATTCTAAATTCTTATCAAAAATCTTGGGATGAAGTCGAGGACATTTATATTAAAAAAATGGAAGATATTCATAAACAAAAATTTCCTTATGAGTCTGTTTTTGGTGTTTTATCAACATCTCCTGGAGGGTGGGGTTTTAATTTTAATGAAGATGAACCGTGGTTTGCTTGTCCTAATAAGATAGATAAAAAATTTATAAAAGTAGCTATGCATGAAATTATGCACGGATTTTTTATTGAATATTTTAGAGAAAAATATAAAAAAGATTTTAATTTAAATGATAATCAACTTTGGGATGTGCAAGAATCTTTAACTATTTTACTAAACATTGAGTTAGGTGATATTTTGCCTGAGCCAGACATGGGATACCCTCAACACCAAGAATTGCGTGAAGAAGTAAAAGAGACTTGGTTGGAAACTAGAGATATAAGTAAAATTTTAAATCATATTTGCGAAATCGTTAAAAAATAAAATGAAAAAGTTTGACTATACGTACTAATTGTGTAGTATTTAGCGAGGCTAAAAACAAAACAAATAAGTTCTTTTTATAATAAAACAACAAGGAGATATACTATGTATCGTGAATTCAAATCACCACTAACTGCCCAATTAGAGATAACCTCGAGATGTAATCATAAATGTATTCATTGCTACAATTATTGGAGAGCTGAAAACTCTAATGAAACAACCTTAACAGAAGATCGCTTAACCAAGATTATGGAAAATCTTAGAAATAGCGAAGTTATGCAAATGGTAATTACTGGCGGAGAGCCAATGATTTATCCAGATCTTTTGGTCAAAGGTTTGGAAATGGCTAAGGCTTTTGGCATTAGATGTTCAATAAATTCGAATTTGACTTTAGTCACACCCGAAATTGCTCAGGCAATTAAGGTTAACAATTCGAGTGTTTTAACATCAATGCTTTCTTCCAATCCTGATGAGCATGACCACTTAACCAACTCAAAAGGTTCACACGGAAGACTGTTGAGAGGTATTAAAATATTACAAGAAGCCGGTGTTTCGGTTGGGGTAAATATGGTTGTAATGAAACAAAACCTTAGTAGTGTTTACGAAACTGGTAAGTTCGTAAACAGTATTGGGGTAAAAAGTTTTACATCAACCAAGGTTTGCCCATCTTTAGGTGATGACGTTTTTGAAAGACTCAAAATCACAAAAGACGACAACCTACTTATCTTCGATCAACTTCTTCACTTAAAGGATGAGTTTGGTATGAATGTCGATACCTTAACTGCCTACCCGTCTTGCTTGTCGCAGGATTGGGACAAATATGGAAGCTTTCTTTTAGGTAGAAGTTGTAGTGCAGGTAAAACTTTTTGTGCTGTTGGCTCTAATGGTCAATTAAGGGCTTGTGTTCAGCATGACAAGGAATATGGTGATGTTGTTTCTGAATCCATTACATCAATTTGGAAAAGGTTGGGTAAATGGAGAGACGGCTCGTTGTTGCCCGATAAGTGTAAAGAGTGCCAACACCTTTCTGTTTGTGGTGCTGGTTGTCGTGCGACATGCCAATTCTTTGGTGATATCAAATCTTTAGATCCTGATGTTGCCGAGGCTTGTGATTTTAAGCCTGTTGTTGGTGATAAAAACAAAATCGAACTCATCGACAAAAACCTGAGATTGAGGATTAATCCACTTCTTAGGTTCAGAGAGGAAGATTTTGGAACGGTAATGACTACTGGCAAATCAAAAATAGCGGTTGTCACAAACGACTCAGCTTACCTTGTGAAAAAGTTGATTGACCAAGAAGTTTTTACTTTGAACGAGGTTTTTGCTAAATACTCCTTAAATACAAGCGCACACAAGTTTTTATCTATGTTATACGACAAAGGGGTGTTTGTGGAAGCTGATGATACAAAAGACGACGGAATTATTATTCCTTGCTGATATTAACCTCTACTATGTTTTTATAAAGCTGGCTAATTCAATTTAGCCAGCTTTTTATGTATAATAGTTAAATTATTTCTTTTTAAGCAAATATGCAGAAAATAAAGAAACAAACTAATCTTAGAATTGTTAATATAAAAATATGCGTCATTATTACACGCCAAAATACATTTTGAGACAGTCAGAAAAAATCAAATAAGTGTCTCATTTGTCTCATTTTGGATATTATAGTTTATGACCCACACACATCAGATAGTTCTCAAATAATCCCTCAGAATAGCCTTATGGGGCTTAGAGAGGCTATTACTTAACCCGAGTGGCCCGCATTGATAATATTAAATACCGACTGAGGTATTTAATATTAGCAACCTGTGGAAAATTGTGAGGAGGGATTCGAACAAGAGCGAATATATTTTTTCGTAGAAAAAATTTGAGCGACGAGCCTACGAGTTCTTAGTGAAAATGAGTTAGAGCGAAGCGAAAACGAAATTTTCACTTAGAACTGGGAGGTCGAATCCCTCCCTCTCCGCAACATCGTGCTAGCACGAGGAAGCTCGTTCAAGCAACAAAAAATAGCCACTTTTAGTGTGGCTATTTTTTGTTAATTTTTATATCGCCAAAACGTAATCACCATAAACCCTAGCGGTTTCTTGATAGATTGATTCAATCAATCTTTTTGTTTGCATTTCTTCTACAATTCCTTTTTGTAATAGCAATAGACGCACATTTTGTCTTATTCGAGCTTTGATAGTTTCATTATTAGTCCAATCAATAGTTAGGTCTCTACGGATTCTTTTTATTAGCTCTTTTGTAAATTCTTTTATATCAATACCAGCATCTTTAAGGGTCGGGTCTTTGGATAATGAATCATAAAAAGCAACCTCCTCTTCTGATAAACCAAGTTCTTTACTTTCAATATCAAGTTGTTTTATTTCATCGGCAATCTCAAGCAAACGTTTAATTATTTCTGCAGAATTAATAATGTTATTTTCATATTTTTCGATAAGTTCAGTGATAAGAGTTAACATTGTTTCATAACGAGCTTTGTTCACTCTTTGGCGTGCAGTAATTTCTTGATCAAGAAGTTTTCTCATCATATCTATCGCTAAGTTTTTAAACTTAGTTTTTTTAATCTCATCAGCAAACCTTTCGTCAAAAATAGAAATACTTTTCCCCTCCCCTTCTTCGTTTGAAAACAAATCAATGACTGATTCTGCTTGAACCGAATCACTCAAAAGATCTCTAATAGCACTTTCCGTTTCTTTGGGGAATACCGCTTTAGGAATCATTGTCTGTTTATTTATGGCTTCTTTTATTGCTTGAAAAAACTGAACATCATTAAAGATACTCATTGCTTTTTCTCTCGGCATTGCAAGTGCGTGCAATTTAGATAATTTAGAAACGGTACTTATATATTCCATTTTTTTATCATCAGAAAGTAGCCCGTCCTTTGAAATAACCTCATTCACAGACAAATTCAAAATATCTGAAAGCTCGATACCTTTTTTGGTTTTCCACCCAGAAAAATCTACCTCACCAAAAAATTCTAATGTCTTTTGGTGTATCTTAATCATCTCCTCTTCCACATCATCAATTGGAATCATTGCTTCTTTTCTGAGGTCTGAATCATATATTGCTAAAGCGTTTTTAAGATTGTCTGCTATTCCGATATAATCAACAATCAAACCTCCAGGTTTATCTTTAAACACTCTGTTTACACGTGCGATAGCCTGCATTAAACCGTGATTTTTTAATGGCTTGTCTAAATACATTGTATGCAAGCTAGGCACATCAAAACCAGTAAGCCACATATCACATACAATCGCAATTTTAAGAGAACTATCGATTCGTTTAAATTGTTTTTCCAGTTTTTTAGGATCTCTTTCTTTTTGAATTTTATCTGCAAATTCATCACTACCTGATATAATGACAGCACACTCTGGAGAATTCTCTATTCTTTGTATTTCTTCATATATAGCTACGGCGATCCTACGACTCATGGTCACAATCATGGCTTTTCCTTGAATTGGTCTTTTATTAAAATGATCCACTATATCTTTAGCTATTTTTTCAATTCTTCCTTGTGCCCCAACAACTTCTTCGAGGACAGCAATTTCTTTTGTTGCTCGAGCTTTTTCATCAAAAACAGCTTCACCTAGAATTTCGTCTAATTTGCTATCAACAAATTTATCAGATAAGTGAAGCGGAATAAGCCTTCCTTCGTAATAGATTGGAACTGTTGCTCCATCTTTTACGGCTTGGCTAATTTTATAGCTACTCACAACTTCCCCAAAAACACTAAGGGTGTCTCTATCCTTTTGTGAAATAGGGGTTCCTGTCACACCCAAAAAACTAGCTTTCGGCAAAGCTTTGCGAACATTACCCGCGAGTGCACTATATTGTGTTCGATGAGCTTCATCAGCGATGACAATTATATTTTCTCTATCATTTAAAACTTCTTGAAGGTCTGGGTCTTCTTGAAATTTTTGAACTGTTGTAAAGATAAGTTCACTTCCAATTTTTGATAATTTCTCTTTCAAATCTTTTATACTCTCTGCCCTTTTCGCCAAAGTAGAATATCCTGACCTGCTAAAAGTTTTATAAAGCTGGTTATCCAAATCATCTCTGTCAGTAAGAAACACATAAGCAGGACTTTTTAATTCTTCAAGTCTTTTAACTTTATTCACATAAAAAACCATCGATAAAGATTTTCCAGATCCTTGTGTATGCCAAAAAACACCAATCTTTCTATCTTGCTCACCAGCCAATGCTTTTTTTGTGCTTTCTACAGTTTTATTAACCCCATAATATTGATGATACATTGCCATCTTCTTTGTGTATGTTACAGCCTCGCCGTTTCCGTCAGCCTCAAATACAACAAAGTTTTGTATAGTATCAATAAATCTCTTTTTGTTAAAAAGCCCTTTGGCAAGAATCTCTAATTCTTGCATTCCGTTTTCTTCTATTATTTCAGACTCAATACCTTTCCATGTTCCATACCGCTCCCATGATGCCGAAATGGTTCCATGGCGAGATTTGATTAAGTCAGATAGACCAATCACTTGATTATAGAAAAATATTTTTGGAATCTCTTTTTTGTAACCTTCAATTTGTCTATAGGCCTCTCCTATATTAGCAGATTCTCTCACGGGGCTTTTTAATTCAAACAAACCAAGAGGTAAACCATTTACAAAAACAACTAAATCAAATCTGGCGACTTTTTCTTTTCCTTTAACTGTAAATTGATTAACAACCCTAAAATCATTTGATTCAGGATTAATAAAATCAATAATTTTTACAATCTCTGTTTTTTCTTCTCCTGATTCTGTTCGCCAAGTTTTCTTTATTCCGTTTGTTATAAATTCATAGATTTCTTTATTCCCCAAAATAGGGTCTGGGCTGTGAAAATCAAAAAGTTCTTTCGCAACTTGTTCAACTTGCTCTTGAGGAAGTTGCGGGTTTAGTCTTTTTATAGATCCTAAAAGGCGATTTTTTAGTACAACATCACAAAAATCCTCACGTTCTGCATTAGGTTGTCCGGGGTTTATTTCTGGACCATAAACATACTCATAACCCTCGGCTTGTAGCCATTCTATTAGTGATTGCTCTGTTAAATTGTTTTCGTTAAAGTTTTTCATAAGTTTATTTTATTCTTTGGAAGAACCCCTACTGCATCAGAAATAATATTTTTTATATCTGACATAATAGGCATCATCTTTTTTTCAAAGTTATCACCTTTGATATTATTATCTTTTATATTTTTCATTGGTGATGAATAAAGTTGCCCTATAGATTCCAAAATAAAATTCAATTTTGTCTGATACTCAACCCCCGGCTGATCTGCAAACAAATCTTCAATTATCTCTTTATATGCCTCAAATGAGCGCGCTATAGAAGCTTTAAATTCATATTCTTCAATAAGTTTTTTTGAACGAGAGTATTCACGGTTTACAAAAAACTCAAAAAATATTATAGGAGAAGTTAAAGCTAACTTAACTAAGAAACTTATCTCAAAAATTGTGTCCCTTTGTTCTACTTGCCAAATAACCACCCCTATAACTGCTAAAAGTAAAACAACGCTTGTCCCAAACAACCACCTAAACCATTTTTTATTATCATCTCTGAGATCATTTTTAACCTTATCAAAAGAATTAGACAATTTTTCATTTGAAATAACACCTAATTGATCCAAGGAAAGATCATGTATTTTTTCAGTTTCATCTTTAAGTGTATCGATTGTAGTTTTAGCTTCTTCTGTTAAATTTTGTTGCTCAACGATGCTCTCTTTTAGAGATTTTATTTCCACCATTAGATTATCAATTTCTTGTTTTTTAACAGGGATAGCATCTATATTTACTTTTTGGGCTTGTAATTGTGCAATCAAAGTATCCATAATTTGTTTCTTGGATGAGACATCTTGTATCAAAGTATCCAAATTACCAAATGCTTTAAGATTTTCATCTATATCCATCAATTTTTGTGTTAATTCTTTTTTATTCATAACTTTAAATTAATTTAGCTAATAAGGTGTTTCTTGTTTCTTCTAATAAAATATTTTCTTTTTCGAGAACTACTGTTTTTTCTGTAAAATTTAAAAAGATATTCAGCAACTTTTCATCTTTAGGAACAATAATCTTAAAATTTCTAATATCGCCATTTGATAAATGAGCAACAGTAGCCCCAACAATAGTTCTTTGTAAAAAATCTAATTTTTTCTTTATAGACTGATATAAAAAAGCCATCGGTATTTTCGATCGAATTCTAGAAACTCTTTGATTTAAATATTGGCCGTCTTTAAACCAAATTCTTGTGTGAAATGTACCATCCATTCCAATAACCAAATCTTTTGGCTTGATGAGATACTTTTCATCAACACTTTCTAATGAAAAAGTTTTTGTATACCCTAACAATACATCTCTAATACGTACCACCGGTACACCATCGCCATTTTCTTTAAATAAACTTGCCTTAAAATTAAAACCAAACAATATATCAGATACATCATCTAGATTTTTTACATCCCACCCCTCGGGGATTCTTCCAATTTCACTATTTACAAACTTTGTTTTTTCAAAACTAGGGAATTTAAAATCAACAAACCACTCTTTGAAAATAGTTTCCCCAATTTTTTCTAATGTTTGGATTATCTTGTTGTTGTTTTCAATTTTTTTGTCATAAGCAGAAAGTATCTCGGTAATTTTTTCTTGAATAGGTAAATCTGGTATAATAACTTCCATATCTTCTAAAACATCTGGTCTAAATGCGGGAAAAGTAGTTGTTGTTGCTTCTGCAATACCATTCAATGTTCTAGTTATTTCATCTTTGGTTAAATATAAATATAGAAAATAAGGATCAATATTTTTAGGTGTTAAAACAGCAAAACCTGTTGATACAACAGTATTTGGCTTTGGGTTAGAAATATATCCAAAATGTTTTTGGCTAGGTCTTACTGTTGAAATAATAGTATCGCCATCTTCAACAAGTCTTTTAGCCCTACTAGGTAAATCTTTAATATCCAAAATACTTGGTTTTTCAAATTTATTATTTGTTACAGAAGATGTATCAATGTATTCAATCTTGTCATGAGAAAAATCCTTACTGATATTTTTTTTGTTTATAAAAACCAAGTCACCTAATTTAAAGGTTCCTCTTTTTTCTTTATTTATTTTTTCTAATAAATTTATCATACAATTTTTAAAAAGGGATATCATTTGAATGAATAAATTTTAATTCATTTAATTCAAAAATTATTCTATTTTTTTCTAAATCTTTTCTGATGTTATAAAAATGTTTTTGTT
>JAHJLO010000069.1 GCA_018821685.1 Patescibacteria group bacterium | reverse complement strand
TTTATTAGGGATTATTTTTCTAATTAAATAAACTCCCACTAAAGAAAGTACAAGAGCCCCTAGAATATCCAAAGGCCAATGAACCCCAGAGATAATCCTTGAAAAACTAACGATAACAGCTCCAATTAACAATAAATTAAATATCCATTTATGACAATAATAGTAGCTCGTAAAAGCTAACGAAAAGAAGAATGTTGCATGTCCCGAAGGAAAAGAATCTCCATTACCGTGGGTAAACAAAACGTTCAGATCCTCTAATAAAATAAAAGGTCTAGGGCTATAGTAAAAATGATTTATTATTTGAGAAACTCCCCAAATTAAAAAAGTTGATCCAAAAATAATAGAAAATTTCCTTAAAAAACCTTTCCAAATAGGCTCGTCTCTCCAAGTATTTCTAGCTTCAAAAGAAAAAGCTCTTAAAGCACAGTACCCGACAAAAATTCCTATTATCAAAAAAGGAAGCCACTGAGCACAAAAAATAATAAGGTTATCTAACCAAACATATTGAGAGGCAATATTATTTAAAAAATAAAAGATTTCTTGATTCATTTTTTTAGAGATACAAAAATTAAAAAATATTCAATATCTAATTAACGATTAAATTTATTTATTTCCAGAACAAAGTTACTTACTAAAAGAATTTGCACTTATTATTATACATGACTTCCTTAAAAAATAATCTGGATAAACTCTATTTTTAAAATAGAGTTAGGGGGTTGCTAAAATATTATTTTATGTTATATTTTGTATAGAAATAAAAGGCATCTTCAAGAAAAAATGTCAGCTGAGGAGGAAGAAATCGATGACAGATTCAGATCCTGAAACATTGGCAAGTCACATGGGAGCTTTAGACGGAGGATATGGATTGTATCAACCACGAGAAAACTGTCCAAACTGCTCCACAATACTATCGAAAAAGGAACCCCGAAAAAAATATATTTTTTCCAGCCAAAGGGGTGACTTTTGTTCAGAAAAATGTGCAGACGAATTTGAGTTAAAATACTAAGATAAACCTTTGTACAGAAATAATGTCCGACTTACACACTTTAAAGTCGGGCATTTTTAATATTTGAACATTTTAATTTAATTAATACCTCCCCTAATTTTAAAAACTAAACCCCCAAAAATTCATAGCGGGTGTCGTCTTTGTGGTATTTATTAGAGGTACTTCTCATACTCATCAAAATTCCAAGACCAACATATTCAGCAAGTAAATGTGACCCTCCATAGCTCATAAAAGGAATCGTCACCCCGGTAACAGGTAAAAGTCCTATATTCGTACCTATATTAACAGCGAAGTGGCTAATAAATAACACAGCAAGCCCCAAACCAAATAACGTTTCAAAATTAGAAGATCCATGAGAGGCATTTATCAAAATCCTCCAGATAACAACTAGATAAAGAAAAAATAAAATTAAAACACCAACGAACCCCCACTCCTCAGCGAAGGAAGCAAAAATAAAATCGGTTTCATGTTCTGGTAAAAATTGTAATCTTGATTGGGTTCCATACCCCACACCTTTACCAAAAATTTGACCCGAGCCAACAGCAATTGTTGACTGATAGGCATTATAACCAGCTCCACGAATGTCAGCCAAAGGGTGAATAAATGTCATAATTCTATCTTTTTGATAAGATTCAAACACAAAATTCCACATACCGCCAAAAGCTACAATTCCGACCAAGAAAACTCCTAGGAGGTGTTTTTTTGATACTCCCGAAACTAAAATCATTCCTAACCAAATCAAGAAAATAATAATTGCAGAACCAAAATCAGGCTGGAGAGCTACCAACGCAAAAAATGTAAATGCATACATTCCAGAAATTAAAATGTGTTTTACGTGAGCAATCTCTATATGCCGTTTAGAAAAATATTTAGCCAACAAAAGAATCGTTACAATTTTTATAAAATCAGCTGGCTGGAAAGAAAGGAAACCTAAACTAAACCAAGATTGTGCCCCCTTAAAGACGCTTCCCATGATAAAAAGAGACGCGAGCAAACCAACAGAAACAAAAAACAACAAGATAAGAGCTTTTGATCTTTTTAAAAAACTAAAGTCCACAAAACTTAACAGGAAAAAGACAAGGATAGACACCATTGCCCAAATTGATTGTTTTTCAAAAAAATAATTACTACCCATAAACGAGTTCATGGTTATTAAGCCAGCCCCAACTAAAGGCAGGGTTGCAAAAAACAACATCCAGTCTATATCAGTTTTGGAGCGAAATAACATAATTTATTTAACTAAAGTTATTACTTCTATTTTACTAGTTTCTTTAGATAACAAGCCTGGCCATGTGAAAACAATTAAGTCAGAATTATTTTTAGAAATTGACTCTATAATAGTTTGAGATACGGCAATAGCACTCCCCTCTTTATCGGTAAGAATTCCTGTTACTTCAATATTTTCAACGGTCCTGACCGTATCATTTTCGAGAACCACTTCAAGTCGAGTCATTCCATCTTTTTCAGACAAAATTTTGCTTTTAATAGAAAGTGAAGGTTGTACTTCATTAGTTTTTATCCATTCAAAATCTTTCGTAAATTCAAAAGAAGGAGACCTCGCAGGGATTCTTTCGTTTACAGTAATGGTTCTTTCAAAAACAGGAACAACTCCTCGAGCAGGTATATCAGTTTTTCCTCTTCTTTCTGCAATTAAAATATTATCTTTATCGTACATTTTGAAGGAATAGGGAACGTCAAAAGCTTCCACTTCAATATTAGGATTTTCTACTAAAGCCACAACATTATAAACACCTTTCTGAACTTCAAAAGATCTTGTCCAAACCACCACAGGGTCAACCGTATCAAAACTACAAACCACAGGACAAACACCTCCACAATCGACACCCTGTTCATTTTGATTTTGGGATCCATCCTCACAACTAGGAGCTTCATAAATAAATAAATAATAGAATACAGATAATATTCCT
>JAHJLO010000068.1 GCA_018821685.1 Patescibacteria group bacterium | reverse complement strand
TTGAGAATGCTCGGAATTGGTATTCTCGGACTGATTTTTCTATCAGTGGCTGTTTGGTTCCTAAGCTTTGCTTTTAGAACTGCTTTCTATGGTGGTGGTTATGGTGGTTCTAACGATTCTGTTTATTATTCAGAACAAGCGATGAAAGGGATAACACCCTCAGCAACTCTCTCCATGAGAAATGTCGCCTATGACGAAGCTGGTAATGTAGATTTATTAATGGATGAAGAAGACTTTGAAGTGACTGAATATTCATCTACAATTAAAACCGCAAAATTTGAAAGTACTTGCGATAAAGTAGAAGGATTGAAAGCATTAGAATATGTAATTTTTACAAGCAGTAACAAAAACGAAAGAAATTGTAATTATACTTTCAAAGTTAAAAATGAAAACGCGGATGAAATTTTAGAAGTGATAAAAGGTTTAAAACCTGAAACTTTAAATGCAAACAAATACACTTTGAAAAATGTGATAGACGATTATACCAGCGAGATTGATATTCAAACCAAAAAACTAGAATCAATTGAAAAAACTTTGACCGATGCGCAGGAAGCCTATGACGATGTCACGGTAATGGCTACAAGAAATCAAGATGTAGAATCTTTGGCTAAAATAATCGATAGTAAAATTCAATTAATAGAAAGACTTACAAAAGAAAGAATTGATACTAAAGAAAAGATTGATAGATTGAATAGAACAAAAACAGAACAAACCGATAGAATAAATTACACGATGTTTAGCGTTGGAATTTACGATGTTGTTATCTTGGATGTTAAACAAATAAAAGATTCATGGATTTATGAATTGAAGAGATTTGTTCAGGAATTTAACGGAATGATTCAATCCATTACAGTTGGACTTGCTACCTATCTTTTGAAATTAATTCAAATTGTGATTTATCTTTTGATTGCTTTGTTTGTGGTTAAATATGGATGGAGGTTTACTAGGTACATCTGGCGTAAATAACCTTTTAATGAAACATATTTGACGAACTTCTTTGTCAGCTTCGTCGCAAAAACATTCGAAGTACTAGTACGTACATCTCATGTTTTTACTCCTCGCTTCCGCGAATTTCATTCAAATCTGTGTCATTAATAGAAAAGGGTTTTGCCTTCGGCAAAACCCTTTTCTATTTCATCCAATTTAGTATGTTTTAGCCAAACGCCCCATGTCCGACATGGGGCGTTTAATCTTTTAATTAATTTTACCAACAAAACAAACTTTCTTTATTGGAAATAATAAAACCCCGTGAATTGCTAACGCAACCACGAGGTTTTTTGTTTCCGGAGTTTGTTAAAATTCATGTTGTGTCGTATTCATGCCCACAGTCTTGGCATTTGTTGATATAAACTATCTCCGTATCATACCTTTCTCTGTGGTCGAGTTTCATTATTCCTCCACACTTACGGCAAATTGTGAAGGGAAGTCCCTCAAGTTCTTTCCTTGATCTACATTTTTCGCAAAAAAAGTGGTCGATAATTTCCTCTCCGATTCCCCCTTCATCAACACGAGGTGAGTAGTTTGGGTCATACTTCATAACCTTATCCCATCCGTGTTCGCAGTTTTCCTTAAACTCTGCCATCCTGAACAAAAGATTACTCACTTCTTGCATGAACCTTTCAGGGATCTGCTTAAGATCAATAATATGATTAGTCACAATAATTTCCTCCGTTAATTTGTTATTTTATTTAGGTACAGGACTGATGCCAATATACTTTATCTGGAGTATAAAATCAACTGAAGCTGTTGTTTTGTGCGTCTTTGCGAGAAAATTATGGACGGAGGTCGTTCCTCCTTAGCGTAGCGGGGGAGGTGGGACCTCGGGTAGTAATTTTCGAAGTAATTTAGAACACCATCTCAATTTAATCTAAAATCTAGAATCTAGAATTTAGATTTTATCTAAATAAAATCTACCCCGGACAACTCTCCGACTTCCTAAAGCCATTTTCCTGAGCTTCTTCTTCTGTACAAAAATACTTGTCTCCGTCTTCTATATTAATCTTTGTTCGTGTGTAGGGTGAACAACCGGGAATAAAATAGATTTTCTCTCCCATGCCTCTCTGCCCGACATTCCCCTTGATAATACAGTTTCTGTCTGTGGGCTGTGCGTCGGTTATTTCTTCCTTATTAAAATATTTAGGTAAGTCCTTGCAATTTCCCCAAATACCCGCTAATTCTTTTATTGCCTTACTTTCTACAATATCCAAAGTCTGTTCGTGTTGAACATCGGGGGAGATCACTACATTTTTAGCAAAACCATTTCTTATCAAATATTCACTTATTAAAATGTTATCTTCTTTTTCTGCTCCTGAAGGAAGAACCACATGTCTCAACAATCTCCCATAATCATCCGCCCCAGAGATATCTTTGTCTAAACGAACTTCTTTCCCTTCGATTAAATCTTTCAATGCTTGTTTTGATTCTTCAAAATAACACTCCTTTTGTTCTGGAGCAAAAGCACTCAAAATTCTCACTCTTATATCCTCATCATCCGAATCACCTTTAATATAAAAAGTATCCCCATCAATAACAGATACAACTTTGTGAAGGTTTTCTTCCACTCCTCCGTAGTTTTTAGATTTTACAATTTTGTAGCCGGTGACTCCGGTGGCGGCTAATAATAGAGTTAAGGCTGCGATTATAGATGCTGTTTTCATAATAGTTTTATTTTATCACAAATAAAACTAAATGATCCAAAATTGGCACCTAGCTTTGTCGCGATGCGTAAAATTTCATTCACCGTAATAAACATACGGCTCATAAAATTTTACTTCCGTTCCTCGCTATCTATCCAATTTTGAATCATTACGACGAAAATTAACAATGGGGGATTAAACGCATTTTTTCTTATCCACTTTTAGCCAACATCTTGATAACATTTGCTAGGTTGGCATTGTTTTGTTTAAGTGTATTATAAAAGTATAGAATTAAAACAACAACAAATCATCCAAGCCGAACAATCAATGGAAAAAGTGATTAATACAAGGATTGTTTGTTTTAGAAAAATATAAAAATATGACAGAAGATATTACATTAGACCACCTAAAAGAATTGGATATAAAAAAAATAGCTCTAGATAGGGATAAATTTGGACCATTAACTTTTGAGGAAAGTTATCCTTTGTTGGAAAAATTACAGATATTATTTATAGAACT
Organism: Patescibacteria group bacterium; assembly: GCA_018821685.1. Classification (GTDB taxonomy): domain Bacteria; phylum Patescibacteriota; class Minisyncoccia; order Phycocordibacterales; family UBA12079; genus UBA12079. The sequence goes on along the minus strand of JAHJLO010000068.1, from coordinate 3,106 downwards.
CTCCGAGCTTGGTTATTTGGATAAACTTATTCCCGAAGAGATTAATAAAGTAAATAATAATCGTAACCATTTTGCTAGATTGGTTGATAGATTGCAGAAATTTGATATGCAAGTAGATCAAAATTTTAAGGTTACTAGAGATAATTTTGAAATGGAGGTTAGGAGTTTGTATAATAGAACTTTTGTAGATCTGAGAGAAATTCTTGTCTATCTTCGTCAAGAAGCATCCCAAAATAAAGATACTCGTTTACTCCAAAAAGAAAGAGGAGAAGTTCAACAAGTTTTGAAAGAAGCTGAACAAATAAAAAAATCTCTCAGTTACGAATTACAAGATTTAAAGAAAAATAAAGAAGCTATTGAGTCTGAGCGTGGGGCGTTACCCTCTGCTTATCTAGGAGTTGAATTTAAGAAACAATCAGGAGAATTTGAAAAGCAGTCAAAAGAATGGGGTTCTGGTAGAATTAAGGCTCTTAACTTACTTACGTCTCTCGTAGTTTTTAATGTACTCCTTTATTCTGTCGGTTTGTTTATGGATTCTAATTTTATTGAAAAGGTATTTTCTTCACATTATTTTATTTTAGTTTTTGCATTGGTTTCTATTCTTGTTTACAATCTTGGTTTTGCGACAAAAAATTATAATATTTATTCTAATCTTTTAATTACTAGTAATCATAGATATAATGTTGCCGAAACAATGAATAGATTTTTGGGGACAAATCCTCCTCCAGAAGATCGCTCTGAAATTATTAAACAGAAATAAAAGGTGTCAGCCACCTTTTACAAACCCAAACAAAAAATAATTAAGCATTAAAAATGTTAAAATAAGACTATGGGAATAATATCAACTTATTTACTAAAAAAATCTCCAGCATGGTTTGTGTCATGGTCTTTTCGTAAGATATTTGGAAGGAAGGATCTCATTATTTTTGAGAGATTATTAGAAATACCAAAATGGAAAAAGGTTTCTACTAGCCCTAATGAAAAATGGATTTTTGAAGATGATAATTCTTTTGTAATAGAAACCTCTGGCGAACATAGAAATTTTACAGAAGACTGGACTGATAGGTTTCCAGATAAAAATTCTCAAGCTACTGAGGTTTTTTTAAAAATTAACGGAGAACTTGTAGAAAAATCTTTTCTTTTTATTGAAGTGGATGGTTTTCGATATTTTGTGCCTTGTCCAAAAATTGGGGAGATTAATGGAGAATCTTATCGTTATTGGGATAAAGAATCTATCGAGTATAAAATTTTTAAAAGAATTGGGAATACAGGAAATATCCACACAGATTTGGAAAGTTTCGGTAGAAGATGTGGAGTTTTAATTAAATAGAATAAAAGGGGACAGCCCCCTTTTACAACCCCAAAACAAAAAATAATTAAGCATTAAAAATGTTAAAATAAAAATATGGATTGGTTTTTAAATAATATTGTAGAAACAATAACGATCATAGCTTTGTTGATTAATACTGTTGCTCTATTGTTTGTTATTTATCAAACTTATATAGCGGAAGAATCTTTGAGTGCCACAAAGAAAAGTATTGATAACGCAAAAACACAAAGGCAGTTAGAAATACTCCCTAACGCTAATTGGGTCATTGAGGTAAGAGTTAATTTAGAGTTTTGGAAAAGAGATTTAGAGGAAAAACAGTGTAAATTAAAACAGGGGGTTTCTAAAAGAGATGGGGCAATTTTACAAGGTTTAAGTAACACTAGAATAAAGAATCCCGAAGACTTAGCTCTTAGTTATTTTGTTTATGAAAAAATACCTCCTTGGTTGAAAGAGTTGTGGATATCTGGTGCTCAATATTATTATAATGCGATAGCCCCACTCCCTTATATTTGGCGTAAAAATTCACCAAATTTTGATTATGCAGAAAGTTGGTCAAAAGAAAGATGCACTGAATCAATAGAGTCAATCTCTATTTTATTGTGTTATCTTGATGAGATGGTTCCTCCTGTTATCTTAGATACACCAGCAAGCATTTCTCGCAAAGAGTTTTTTAAATAAAAATAAAAGGGGACATCAACCTTTTACAAACCAAACCAAAACCATCAAAACCCTAGAGAATAAAGGTGTCAGGAACCTTTTACAAACTCAAAACAAAACCATCAAAACCCTAAAACTAAAACAAAATAATATTTCCTACTCGATTAAGAAAAGTAAACGGGCGAAGAGAATGCGAGTTGCTGTCTATTGTGATAGTAGTGTGGTTGTGACGATGCCGAGGGGTGTGACGGAAAATATTGTCGAGAAATTTTTAATTGAAAAATCCGATTGGCTTTTGAAAAAAATTAATTTTTTCAATCAGATTAAAGATTCCTATATTTCAAAGTTAACCAAAGAAGATTATTTAAAAAATAAAGAAAAAGCTTTTTTGGTAATTTCCGAAAGAGTAGAATTTCTTAATCGAGTTTACAATTTTAAATTTAATAAAATTTCTATTAAAAACCAAAAGACTAGATGGGGAAGTTGTTCAAGAAGAGGAAACCTAAATTTTAATTACAAGATTTTATTTTTACCCGACAACTTAAGAGACTATATTATAGTCCACGAACTATGTCATCTCGGGGAGTTTAACCACTCGCGAAATTTCTGGAACCTCGTCGCTCAAACCTTCCCCAATTTTAAAGAAATTAAAAACGAGCTAAAAACAGTCGGAGGTTTTGTTAAATAAAATTATTAAAAAATGTTAAAATAAAACCATGCCAACATCAATCTACATATTAATCGGAATTGTTATTATTGTTTTTGTGCTTCGGATTATTTTAGGTGGAAAAGAAAAGATAGAGGAAAAGCCGGAAGATGTATCGGAAATTAAAAACTTTTATTTAAGAAAAGAGTTGATGAGTTATAGCGAAAGAAAACTTTTTGAAGTTTTAAAAAAAGAACTTGGTTTGGAATACTTAATTTTTTCAAAAGTTAGAATTGAAGATTTTATCGGAGCTAATAAATTTGGTATAACCAGCCAAAAACATTTTGGTTTAAGAAATAGAATTAAATCTTATCACGTTGATTTTTTAATCTGTGATACTGTCACTACAAAACCTTTATTTGCTATCGAGTTGGACGGAGCTTCCCACAATAGTCACGAAAGAAAAGAAAGAG
>JAHJLO010000007.1 GCA_018821685.1 Patescibacteria group bacterium | reverse complement strand
CGTTAGTTAAAGGTTTAACTTCATTTATACAAATTGATGTAATGGACGGTATTTTTGTTCCTGAAAAGAGTTGGCCTTTTACTGATTCCATGTGGGCTTCAGGAGTTCACCTTGAACCCCCTTTTTCTTGCGACTGTAATTTTGAATTTGATTTAATGGTTGCGAAACCTGAATATAATGTTCAGGATTTTTTAGATATCGGAGCAAAAAGGATTATTATCCACGCTGGTTCAACAAATAAATTAAAGGAGATTTTTGAACTTCTAAAAGGAAAGGCTGAAATAGGATTAGCTTTTGGTATTGATGTTGATGTTGATAAATATATTGGTTTTATTGAATCGGCAAATTTTGTTCAGTTTATGGGTATCGAAAAAATTGGTTTTCAAGGACAATCTTTTGATGATAAAGTTATCGATAAAATTATTAATTTTAGAGCTAAATATAAAAATATTACAATAAGTGTTGACGGAGGAGTTAATCTAGAAAATGCACATAGGTTAATTTCAGCAGGGGCAAATAGATTAGTATCTGGCTCGGCTATTTTTGAAAGTGGGGATATACCTTCGACAATAGAAAAGTTTAATAACTTAGATAATTAATTAAGAATGCCACATTTAGACGATAAAAAAATAAAAGAATTAGAGAAGAAAGCAAACGATATTCGCATTTCTATTATTGAATCTCTTGTTGAAGCGGGCTCGGGGCATACGGCTGGTTCTTTAGGGATGGCTGATATTTTTACAGCTTTGTATTTCTATATATTAAAACACGACCCTAAAAAACCTAATTGGGAAGACCGGGATAGGTTAGTTTTATCTAACGGGCACATTTGTCCTGTCCTATATGCGACCATGGCTCACTCTGGTTATTTTCCCGTTGAAGATTTAATGACGTTAAGAAAATTTTGATCACCTTTACAAGGACATCCCCACAAAGAATGGCTAGAAGGTATTGAAACAAGTTCAGGACCTCTAGGCTGTGGACTTTCACAAACTATTGGAATGGCGTTGGCCGATAGAATGGATAATTGGCCAAATTCAAATAAAAATTTTTATTGTCTAATGAGCGACGGTGAATTACAGGAAGGAAATACTTGGGAAGGGTTTATGCTGGCTGGAAAAGAAAGACTGAGTAATTTAATTGCGATTATCGATAGGAATAATATTCAAATTGAAGGAACAACTGAGGATGTCATGCCCCTCGAACCTTTGGATGAAAAATTTGAATCTTTTGGGTGGCATGTTATCGAAATTGATGGTCATAATTTTGAAAGTATTGCTGGGGCAATTGATGAAGCTAAGGCCATAACCTCAAAACCTGTTGTTATAATTGCCTATACTATTCCTGGAAAAGGAGTCAAAGAATTTGAAAGAGATTATCATTGGCATGGCAAACCTCCAACAAAAGAGGAAGGAGAAAAAGCTATAAAGGAATTAAAAGAAAATTATGTTAAATAAAGATTTAAACCAAAAAATTTTTGATAAAGATGTTGAAAAAAAATCTACTCGCGAAGGTTATGGCGAAGGTCTTTTGGAAATTGGTAAAAAAGATGAAAGAGTGGTTGCCTTGTCTGCTGATTTAACAAATTCTACAAAAACTCATTTGTTTGCAAATGAATTTCCTGAAAGATTTATTCAGGTTGGTGTCGCTGAACAAAATTTAGCCACCGTTGCTTCTGGAATGGCAACCATGGGTAAGATACCTTTCGTTTCTTCTTATGCCATGTTTTCTCCTGGTAGAAATTGGGAGCAGATAAGAACTACCATCTGTTATAATAATGTCCCTGTTAAAATTGTAGGTGCGCATGCAGGTGTTTCTGTAGGCCCCGATGGAGGAACTCACCAAGCAATAGAAGATATTGCTCTGATGAGAGTTATTCCTAGAATGACTGTTTTATACCCCTGTGATTATTTTGAAGCAAAAAAAGCAACAATAGAAGCTGTTAATATTGATGGCCCTGTATATATTCGCTTGGCCAGAAATGATACTCCTATAATAACCACAGACAAAACTCCTTTTGAAGTAGGGAAGGCTCAGGTTGTTTTTGAATCGAAAAGTTGGTTGTCTGACAATCAACAAAAGGTAGGAATTATTGGTTCGGGGCATCTTTTGTACCAAGCTTTAGTCGCCACGAAAGAACTAGACGAGAATGGTATTGGTGTAAAAGTTTTAAATTTAGCGACCATCAAACCTTTAGATGAAAAAGCTATCATTGATTTGGCGAAAGAAGTAAAAGGAATTGTCACTGTTGAAGAACATCAAGTTGCTTGCGGAATGGGCTCTGCTGTTGCTGAATTGTTGTCACAGAAGTATCCAATTCGAATAGAGATGGTTGGTATAAAGGATCAATTTGGGCAATCAGGCAAACCTGAAGAATTGGTTAAACACTACGGTTTGGATTCTGATGTTATAAAAAAAGCAGTAAATAAAATTTTGGAATAAACTAAAAAAAATAAAAGGCTACGATTTTAAAATCGTAGCCTTTTATTTTTTTTAGTTTATTTTCGTAGGTTTGTAATTTTCTGGTGCGTTTTTTAAAAAATCTTCGAGAGCTTTTCGTGAAAGTAATCCCTCTTGTGCTCCAAGATATTGGACAACTGACATGGAATTAATGGGTGCCCACATTAGTGCTTCATCAATTTTTTTCCCCGAAGCTAAGGCTGAGGTAAATGTTGAAGAAAAGGCATCACCAGCTCCTGTTCTATCGTAGGGAGTTTTTTGATCTGGGTACATTGGAATATGGAACATATCATTTCCATCATAGGTATAAGCTCCTTCGGGTCCGTCCGTTATTACAATAATTTTAGGACCGAGTTCTCTTAGCATTTTCATTAAATCTTTTATCTCGGCATTTTCCGCATCATCTCTTACTGGTTTTAGAATTCTCTTAGCCTCTTCTTTGTTACAGAAAAATAATTCAGCTGATTCGTATACTTCTTTCATTTTTTTATAACCTAAATTCATTTGAAATGTTCCTGGTTGAAAAGCCATTTTTGTTTCAGGATGGGATTTTAAATATTTTACAATTTCTTGGTGAAAAGGGAGGGAGTTTTCGGCGAGAGAGCTTAAATAAACCCATTTTGGAGAACCTATGTCGGGCATTTTATAATCAAACTCTGCGTGTTTTACTAAAATTGTCCTGTCCGCTTGGAAAGAAAGAACAAAATGATAATTAGTATCATGTTTATCTGTGGCGGTTATAAAATCAGTTATAACTTGGTCTTTCTTCAATGATTCTAGACATTTTTTACCGTTGCTATCTTCACCTATATAGGTTATCAGAGCTGATTTAAGCCCTAATCTGGAAGCGGAAACAGCTGCGTTTGGACTATTTCCAACAGCCGAAATCTCAGTCATTTTTTTGTATGGAATTTTATCCGCAAAATTCATACATAATTTTTCGCGACCGTCTCCTTGGTGGACCTGGGCTTCTTTTAATTCAATAAAATTATCAATAACGATGTCACCGATGGCTACAAAATCTAATTTTCGATTTTTTGTGAATATTTTTAACATATAAATATAGTATAATACAAAGCAATGAGTTCAGAAAGTTAATAAAGTTTCTTTTTTAGGGGTTTTATTTTGTTATTTTAATTTTTACCTTATTTAAAATAATCCCAGTTTATTTTGTTTAATTTTTTTTTGTGTATGTTATAATTTTTGTATGGAAACATTAAAACAAATTATTAAAGAAGCTAATGAAAAGAAAATTGCCATTGGCCATTTCAATATTTCTAATATAGAGGGTCTCTGGGGAATTTTTAACGCGGCAAAGGAATTAGATGTTCCTGTAATAATAGGGGCTTCCGAAGGAGAGAGAAAATTTGTTGGGACAAAACAAATCGTTGTTTTGGTAAAAAGTCTAAGAGAAGAGTTCGGCTACCCAATTTTTTGTAATGCAGACCATTGTCATTCTTTTGAAAGTTTAAAAGAGGCTGTGGATGCTGGTTTCGATGCTGTAATTTTTGATGGAGCTCAGCTACCAATGGAAAAAAATATTGAGATAACAAAGAAGTGTGTTGAATATGCAAAAAGTATAAATCCGGAAATTATTATTGAAGGAGAGACTGGTTATATAGGTGGTTCTTCAAAAATGTTAGATGAAATTCCAGAGGGGGTGGAAATGACTTCTCCTGAAGATGCCGAAAGATTCGTAAAAGAAACTGGCGTTGATTTATTTTCTCCTGCGGTTGGAAATATTCACGGAATGCTGAAGGGTGTTAAAAATCCAGATTTAGATATTCAGAGGATAAAAGATATTAGAGAAAAAGCTGGAGTACCTTTAGTTTTGCACGGAGGTTCGGGTATTTCTGATGAAGACTTTGTTTCGGCAATAGAGTCTGGAATGTCAATTGTTCATATAAATACAGAAATAAGGAAGGCTTACCGGGAAAATTTAGAAAAATCGTTAAAAGAAAATCCCGAAGAGATAGCACCATATAAAATAAACAAATCTGTTGTTGAGGGTATAAAAGAAACCGTTGAAAAAAGACTCCGTTTATTTAGTCGAATATAAATATAAAAAATTTAGTTAAGTAATAATTTAAAAAAACATGTCTCAGATAGAATTCGATGAACAGCAAAGACAATCATACTCAAATTTTGATAATCCACCTAAAATGGTTAGTTGGGTTATTGAACATTCAGGAGGTTTGATTAAAGATCAAAAACAAGCCCAGTATTTTTTGTTTGGGTTTGTGGTTGTAATTTTAATTATTTCTTTTGTTTTGAGCGTTAAATCTTTTAGTGGGTCTAAGGAACCACCGAAAGGTTTAGAAGGAGAGGTTGTTGAAATTTATGATGATTTTTAAAAATATGCCCCATTTTTTAATTAAAAATAAAAATAAAGGATTTACTTTGATTGAACTTATGGTGGTTATTGCAATCATCGGCCTTTTATCTAGCGTTGTTTTAGCGAGTTTGACATCTGCTAGAAATAGAGCTCGATATACGAAAACACAAGTTGAAATAAGGGATTTTATAAAGGCAGTAATCATAGCAAGGGGAGAAACTCCTACAACTCTTCTCGGCATAACGGGTTCGGGTTGTAGCGGTTGTTCTTGTCGGACCGGAGATATCCGAAATATAGCGGAAACCAGTTCCTGTTATCTCGGTTGGTTTAATGCTCTCGTCGATGTTCAGAATGCTACTGATGGAGTTGTTGCTGGGTTAGATAGGATGACAAGAGATCCTTGGGGTAGTCCTTATGTACTTGATGAAAACCAGGGGGAGAGTGGTAACTGTACCAGGCTCGATAATATTCGGACGGTTGGAGCTGACGGGACATTTGGAACTTCAGACGATCAGTCCTATAGCATCCCTCTTAGTCCTTCTTGCCCGTAATAAACTTTTAATAAACTAATATAAATAAAATTATGTCTGTAGAATTTAATGAATTACAAAGACAATCATACTCAAATTTTGATAATCCACCTAAAATGGTTAGTTGGGTTATTGAACATTCAGGAGGTTTGATTAAAGATCAAAAACAAGCCCAGTATTTTTTGTTGGGGTTTGCTGTTTTTTGTTGCTTACTTTCTGGGATTATTTTTTTTACTGGAGATAATGATAAGGATAATTTCGATGACGGGTTAACAGAGAACCAGAGAGAGATGATTCTTTTGGAAGAGTTGGAAATGCAAAGATAAATCAAAAATGTTTTTAATTAAATTAAAAAATAATAAAGGATTTACTTTGATTGAACTTTTAGTAGTTATTGCTATTATAGGTCTTTTGTCGACTATTGTTTTAGCTAGTTTAAATACAGCAAGGGTAAAAGCGAGAGATGCTAAAAGAAAATCTGATCTTCAACAAATAGGTAAAGCAATTGAACTTTTATATGATGAAACTGGTTCTTATCCTCCCGAGGGGTGTAATCCTGATGCAAGCTCTACTGGGCTAGTTTGTACAGACCCTCCTTCTGGAGATAGTTGGAGAACTACTGGGGGAATGGCACAAACTTTTTCTGGTCACAATATTACCGAATTTATAGACCCTCTTCCTGTAGATCCTATTAATAATGAAATTTATTATTACCAATATGAACCCCACTGCCAAGTCGGAAGTACAAAACAGGGATATTATATTAGAGCAAAAATGGAATCGGACGGGAGTTGGTTTTACGTAAGAGCTGGTCAACAGGGGAGCAGTCCTTGTTTGGGATGTACCTCTTGTTGGTAATTGAGTTCGGGGTAAATAGATTATTAAACTCATAATTTCAAAAAAAGTTTTTGTATTTTAGAGATGTATTTTGTTGTTAGAAATTTTTTTAGGTTTGCGTTTTTTTTGATTATGTATATAATATCCAATTATGTTAACACTTAAAATAGAAAAAAGAGATCCAAGTCAAAAGTTGGAAGAATTAAGAGGAGCTGAAAAGATCCCAGCTGTTTTTTATGGTAAAGGGGTTGAATCAACTCCCGTCTCACTATTATATAGCGAATTCAAAAGTGTCTGGAAAGAAGTTGGGACATCTGCTTTGATTGGTTTGTCAGGAGTTGGTGAGAATAAAGAAGTTCTTATTCATGATATTGATGTTGACCCTATAACAAGTCAGGTTAAACATATTGATTTTTACGTAATTGAGAGAGGTAAACTTATGGAAGCCACTGTTCCTCTTGAATTCATAGGAGAATCACCAGCTGTTAAATCATTAGGAGGTATTTTGGTTAAGGTTATGAGAGAACTTAAAGTTGAAGTTCTTCCAAAAGATTTACCTCAACATATTAATGTAGACATCTCTTCTCTTTCTGAACTTGAGAGTCAAATCGCTATTAAAGATTTGAAACTTCCAATTGGAGTAAGACCTCTTGACGAAGAAGAAGAAGTTGTAGCTTCTATTTCTCAGGCGAGTGAAGAAGAACCTGAAGAAAGTACTCCTGCCGATATTTCAGAAGTAGAGATTGAAAAGAAAGGAAAGAAGGAGGAAGAAGAACCAGCTGAATAATAAGGAAAAAACAAAAACAAAAAAACAGGAGCAAGCTCCTGTTTTTTTGTTTTTGTTTTTTCCTTTCAACTTTTTGATTTCTCATTTATAATGGATGTATATGAAATTTAATAAATACTTCTGGTTATCTATACTGGTTATCTCTTTAACCCTTCCTTTTGTTGTTCAATCAGAAGTTTCTTGCGATATTAATATAAATGGAAAGTCTGATGCTGAACTAGAAATTGCTTTAGCAAAATGTGAAGAAGAAATCGCCGAACAAGAAGCTCTGTTAGATGAAAAGCAAAGGGAATCGGTAACCATCGAAAGGGATATTGATATTCTTGGCTCAAAAATAAATAAAACCCAAGCTGATATTAAGGCAAAAGAAATTCAAATCTATAAACTCAAGAATGATATTAATTCTAAGAAAGAGACGATCTCTGGTCTTAATAATAGATCAGAAAGAACTTTAGTTGCTATTTCTAATTTAATCAAAAAAACAAATGAGCTAGATTCCTTTTCTACGGTTGAAGCCGTTCTTTCCCAAGAGGATATCTCTGAATTTTTTATTGATTATGACGATTTTGGTGTTTTGAAAGGTGACTTAAAAAATAATTTAGTTGCCATTAGGGAAATAAAGGAGGAAACAATGACTGCTCAACAAATTTTAGAAGAAAAAGAACAAGCAGAGAGGGCTCTTAAAATTGCAAAAGAAGAGGAAAAAAGAAAAACAGAAAATTATAAAAAAGAAAACGAGGTTCTTTTGAGTGTAAATCGTGAACAGGAAAGCGAGTACAAAAAGACCATCGCTGAAAAAGAAAAAATAAAAAACGAAATTAAAAATAGAATTTTTAAAACTGTCGGTGGTACCGAATTGCGTTTCGAAGATGCTTTAAGACTTGTCCAGCCCTATGAGTCTCGAATTGGTGTCGAGTCAGCGTTAGTATTGGCCGTGTTGACTCAAGAATCAGCCATTGACGGTGTTATTGGGAGCAATCTTGGAAGATGTACCTATAATCAATCTGCTTCAAATACAGCAGGGACAGTCATGAGTAATTCTCAGAAAGAATCTTTTTTGGCTATAATGAAAGAATTAGGCATGAATCCTAATACTACCCCCGTATCTTGTCCTATTTATGGTGATGGTAATTATGGAGGTGCAATGGGTCCCTCTCAATTTATGCCAAACACGTGGTATGACGTAAACTCTGGTTATGGTTATAAAAAAAGAGTAGCTAATATTTTAAATGTAGAAACACCTTCACCTTTCAATAATTTAGACGCTTTTGTTGGAACAGCTTCTTATTTGAGTGACGCTCGAGAGAGGTGCGATGCGAGTATTGTTGGTTCAAGTAAGGGATTTAGTACCCAATTTGATATATGGAGTTGTTCCGCTGCTAAATATTATGCAGGGCTAGGAGCAAGTGGATCTAGATTAATGAAACACATGACGTCCCAATGGAGTTATGGTTATAGGGTTGCTGAGAGAGCCCAATCTTTTCAGAAGGATATAGATATGCTTGATTTGTAATTTTTTTGTTGCTTTAAAAAATATTTTGTGGTAAATTATTGTCTATGAAAAAAGATATTCATCCTAAATATAATTCAGAAGCCGAAGTAATTTGTGCTTGTGGAAATAAGTTTAAATTAGGAACTACACAAGAAAAAGTGGAGGTGGAAGTTTGTAGTGCTTGTCACCCTTTTTATACAGGAAACGAAAAGATTATGGATACCGCGGGAAGAGTTGATAAGTTTAAAAAGAGAGTAGCTGCCGCTAAAAAAACAAAATAATTTAAATTAAAAAAATCTCAGCTGTTGAACAGCTGAGATTTTTTTAATTTAAATTATTTTGTTCAGTAATGATACAATATTATTGTATAAGTAAAAATTACTTAATGAAGTTAAAATATCATATATGTATTACGTCACAAAAAAAGGATTAGAATTTTTAAGAAGTAAAATAAAAAAGCAAGAAGAAATAGTGAAAGATGCTAGTAGAGAAATTGAGGAAGAAGGAAAAGATATTTGTAATAATTGTATTAATTCTAAGTACGAAGACGCTAAAAAACTTTTTGAAATAGAATCAAATAGGCTACAAAAGTTTATCGATGATTTTGATAAGAAAGAATTGATTTCGGTAGAGGATGATGAAAAACCAAGTGAAGTCAAAATTGGTACAACTGCGGTATTGGATGTTAGCGGAGATAGTCGAGAATACACAATCGGGGCTTTTGAGGAATCTTATCCAGAAAAAGGTTTAGTTTCCTATCTTAGTCCTTTGGGTAGTTATTTGTTGAATATGAAAGTTAATGATAGTAAGGAAGTTAACATTGGAGGAAAATCAGTTAAAATTAAAGTTATAAAAATATTTCCAGCCTCTTTTCAATATAATTCACTCATAAAAGAATTTTTTGATAGACATGGACTTGTTTAAAAACTAGAGTTCTAGCACTTAATTTTTGAAAGACCTATGGGTTTATGGACTTTTCGGGCTATAGACTTTATACTAGTTCCTATGGATTTATCAAAATTTAAAGAAAATCAAAAAACAAATTTTTTGGCTGGAGAATATGAGAAGCTAGGGAATGAAGAGAAAAGTCTTGAGGAGATGCTTCTTTCTAATGAGTCCATGAAAGATTTAGTTGAAGAAGAAACAAACAATATTCAAATTCAAAAAGAGGCTATTTTGAAACAGATGGAAGATATTCTGAAATCGGAAGAACAGGAAGAAAAATTTCCCAATGAAATTATTTTAGAAATCCGGGCCGGAGCTGGCGGTGATGAAGCCTCTCTCTTCGCGGAACAAATATCGATGATGTATGAAAAATATGCAGAAAATAGAGGGTGGCAGGTTAGAAAGGTTAGTGAATCCTTAGGGGCTGTTGGTGGTTATAAAGAAGTTATTTTTGAAATAAAAGGGCTTGATACTTTTAAAGATTTAAGGCAAGAAAACGGTGTTCATCGAGTTCAAAGAGTTCCTGTCACAGAAAAAATGGGAAGAATCCACACCTCAACTATTTCTGTGCTTGTTTTGCCTGTAAAGAAAAAATCAAAATTTGTAATTGATGAAACTGAAATTGACATGGAACTTTCTCGTTCTGGAGGCGCCGGTGGTCAAAATGTAAATAAGGTTGAGACAGCGGTTCGTCTTATCCACAGACCAACAGGAGTAGATGTTAGATGTACTTCGGAAAGAAGCCAGTTGAAGAATCGAGAAAAAGCGATGAGTATTTTGATTGCTAAATTAGAACAGAAAAAAGAACAAGAGGATGTTGCTCAGGATTCCGAGGAAAGAAGCCTCCTTATAGGAACAGGGGATAGATCGGAAAAGATAAGAACTTATAATTTCCCTCAAGACAGAATAACTGACCACCGGATTAAGAAATCTTGGTCAAATATTGATAAAATTTTAGGAGGAGATTTAGACGTTATTGTTGAGGAATTTAAAAAAGAATTGGAAAAGTAATTTTTTAGAGATTTTCACTATAAGAAGTGTTTCTTTAAAGTTTAATTGTATAAAAATTAAACTTTGAATTACTAATTAAAATATTAATTTTTATTGCATTAAGTCTATTTTTTTGCTAATATTCTTGAGTATATGTATTCTGCTAACTATATTGATGGAGTGGAATTCTATAGGTGTTAATAATTAATTTATACAGAATAAGGAAATAATATTTCCTGCTTCTAATGAGATGACAAATACAACTGATAAAAAAACAAGCAAGTTAATCGAGCAAATGTTTAACGCAGGAGCTCACTTTGGTTATTCTAAAACCAGAAGACATCCTTCTATTAAGAAGTTTATTTTTGGTTCTAAAAACAGGATAGAAATTTTCGATTTAGAAAAAACGGTTATTTCTCTTGAAAACATAAAAGAGTATGTTAAGGTGCTTTCTGCTGGAGGAAAACAAATTCTTTTTGTTTCAAGTAAAAGTGAAGCAAAAGAAGCTATTATCGAGGGGGCGTCTTCGATTGGGATGCCTTTTGTAGCAGGAAGATGGATTGGGGGAACTTTAACTAACGCAGGGCAAATAAAGAAAAGAGTTGATCGATTCCAAAAATTAGAAAGCGATAAAGAAAAAGGACTTTTAGGTAAATATACTAAAAAAGAAAGACTTTTAATCGACCGAGAAATTGATAAGTTAGAAAGGAAGTTTTCAGGTCTAGTATCTTTGCAAGGATTGCCAACTGCTTTGTTTGTTGTTGACCCATCAAAAGAAGAAATTGCAGTTTCAGAAGCTATATCTAAAAATATTCCTATTATTGCTCTTGCCAACTCAGACTGTAATATAAAAAATGTTAAATATCCCGTTGCCGCTAATGACTCATCAAAAGCTAGTATTCAATTTTTTATGAGTGAAATAGTTTCTGCTTATAACGAAGGTAAAAACTTAACTCCCAAGAAGGTAGTCGAAACTAATAAAGTTGAGACTGAAAAAAAATAATTTTATAATTTATTAATTAAGCTATCAGCTTGTCTGCTGTTGGCTATTAACTTAAAAAAATATGGTTACAACAGAACAAATTAAAGAATTAAGAGGTAAGACTGGTATTTCTATTGGTCAATGTAAAAAAGCTTTGGAAGAAGCTGGTGGTGATATGGAAAAAGCTGTTGTTATTTTAAGTAAAAAAGGGGGTGATTTTGCTGCTAAAAAATCTGATAGGGAATTAAAGTCGGGAACTATTGCTACCTATCTTCATAATGGAGGTAAGGTTGGAGTGATTGTTGAGTTATTGTGCGAGACTGATTTTGTGGCCAAAAATGAAGAATTTACTCAAGCGGCTTACGACATCGCTATGCAGATTGCTGCTACCAACCCAACTTTTAAATTAAGAGAAGAAATAACTGAAGAAGATAAGAAGAAGGCAATTGAAGTATTTGAAGAAGAAGTTAAAGATAAACCGGAAGAAATGAGAGCAAAGATTTTAGAAGGTAAAATAGATGCATACTTCAAGGATAAGGTTTTATTGGAACAGGATTTTATTAAAAATCCAGAAATAACCATCGGAGGTTTAGTAGAAGGTGTTATCCATAAATTTGGAGAGAAAACTGAAATAGGAAAATTTGCTAGATTTTCTATTTAATTTATAAAAATAGAAAAAGTTGAGTATAGATACTCAACTTTTTCTATTGAGGGCAACAAAAAGTTAGTATATAATTACATCTATGATATTTACAACCTTTATCATTTCTTTTACAGGACTGGCTTTATTTTTCACTATAAAAATTAGTGAAGTTAATGCTGGTAGGAAATTTTTTTCCACAAACGTTTTGGATAAAAGCGATATTTTTATAAATAGAAATATTGCACATTCTCAATTTTACTTCAATGTTTTTTTATCCCATGTAAATAAAATTCCAATAATTTTAGATTTTTTTATAAAGGGTATCTTTCAAAATTTAAAGAAGATAAAGGATTTATTAATTATTAAGATCGTTGGTTTTTTAAATCTTGATAATGTAAAAAATATTGAAAGAGACAGGGGGTCAGTTTCATTATTTTTAAAAAATATTTCTGATGATAAAAAGAAAAAATAATTTGTATTTTTCTTAAAAATAGATATAATAGTGGAAGTTTGAAGGAGACGGTCTTATAAAGATCTGTTTTAAAAACCAAGCCACCTTAGCTCAGTTGGATGAAAGCGTTGGAGCTTTCATCCGTAGCGAAGCGAAGGTGGAAGAGTACTCGCCTTGGCGATTGCTTGTTGTATAAATCACGAAGGTTTGTATAATTGTAAAGAATAAATAAGCCACCT
>JAHJLO010000067.1 GCA_018821685.1 Patescibacteria group bacterium | reverse complement strand
AATCTTTTCCATTTCAGTTCCTTGACCCATTACGTTGAGTACTTGGTCTTCTCTCAACGAATCATTCATTTGTGTCTTTTCCACTTCCACAGGAATCTCCTTTTTTCTAAATTTTTTAAAAAAGAATAGATGTTTTCCAGATACTATCCTATAAAACAAATTAGAAAATAGCAAATCATTTTCATTTTTTAGTAGACTTTTTTCTCGAGACTTTATCCTTCCCGCCTTTTTCATTATAGTAAAAATAAATATTTTTATAGGAGCTTTACTCTTAATTGCATGAAAGGGTGCTGGAGTTTATACTGTTGTCATGTCACTAAAATTTAAAATTGAAAAGAAGTTAGAGGGAAAACTAGGAAGAGCTGGTGTTTTAGAAACACCTCACGGAAAGATTAAAACCCCTGCTTTTGTAACCGTTGGAACAAAAGCCACTGTGAAAGCTTTGACCCCTGAGCAAGTGAGAGACCTAGGTTCTCAGGTTGTTCTTTCTAATACCTATCATTTATATTTACAACCTGGAGATGGAATTTTAAAAAAAGCGGGTGGTTTAAATAAATTTATGAATTGGGAAGGACCTACCATGACCGATTCTGGAGGGTTTCAAGCTTTTTCTTTGGGAGCTGCTTTTGGCGACCATGTCAGTAAAATAGCTTCTGGTGAGAGTTCAGTCTCTCGTTGTGGTGTTGAGAACGGAGGAACCGATTCAAGCTGTTCTCTGGCAAAAATAGACGAAGACGGGGTAACTTTTAGTTCTCATATTGATGGGAGTAAACACAAATTTACTCCAGAAAAATCAATTCAAATTCAACATAATATTGGTGCAGATATGATTTTTGCTTTTGATGAGTGTACTTCACCTCAGGCTAGTTATGAATATCAGAAAGAGGCTTTAGATAGAACCCATCGTTGGGCAAAGAGAAGTTTAGATGAACACAAAAAATTAAATAAAGAGAATAAAATTTCTCTTCTTGGAATTGTACAGGGAGGACGTCATGAAGACTTAAGAAAAGAGAGTGCCGAGTTTATTTCGAAACTCGATTTTGATGGATTCGGAATAGGAGGTTCTTTTAACAAAGACGATATGTATACAGCGGTTGGTTGGGTGAACGAAATCTTACCTGAAAATAAACCTCGGCATTTGTTGGGAATAGGGGAGCCGGTTGATTTTTTTGGCGGAATTGAAAATGGAGTAGATTTGTTTGATTGTGTGGCACCAACTCGTATGGCTAGAAATGGAGGGCTTCACACCACAGATGGAAAAATAAATATTTCCAACGCAAAGTTTAAAGAAGATTTTAATCCCATTGAAAAAGGTTGTGGTTGTTACACTTGTCAAAATTATACGAAAGCTTATCTCTCTCATTTATTTAGAGCTAAGGAGATGGAAGCCGGAACATTAGCAACCATCCACAATTTATATTTTATAAATAAACTCGTGGCTGATATTCGCCAATCAATTTTGGATGATAATTTTGAGGATTATAAGAAGGAATTTTTGGGGAGATACTATAATTAAAAGAAGTTATCCCAACAGGTTTGTCTATTAAAATCAAATCATTCATAGTTATTATCATACACAATATTTAAGAAAAATAAAAAAGGCTTCTTGAAAGAAACCTTTTTTCAATATAATATACAGTCGCCCCTTATAAACATTCGCAATCTATAACCATACCGACAAGCATAAGGACTGTTACCAATAGACCTGGCCAGCCAGCGGAAACGCCAGCGACTCCAGCAAATGCACAGCGAGGAAAAAATAAAGCCAATACAAAAACCATTATCCAACCTAAAGTTATCATTTTTTCTCCTTTTTTATTTTGAGAAAAAGTATTAAAAAATATCCTGATGATAACACCCTGAATGATTCTTAGGGGGACACCCACAATTTTTTCCTGAATGATCTGGCAGAACATCTGAAGGGACCTCATTACAAATCCTGTTTTCTTTACAAATCTCGCATTGACCCGATTTAGATATCGAACAAGGTAGCCCTTCTTTTTTAGCACACTCATTGCAATAGAACATGTCTATTTCCTTTTTTTGAATTAACATTTAACAACACCTGCGTAAATATAATCACATTGCTTTATTAAAGTCAAGAATATTGCAAAATATTTGTTTCTTATCTTTATTTACTATTAACAGAGGCTAAAAAAGTGGTTTTTGTCTTTAGACAAAAACCACTTTTTAATTCAACTATTACTTTCGATACTTTCGACAATTTGGTCATAAGGACAAAAAGCTAAATCACCGGCCTCAAGACAAACACAATTAGCCAAACATTCTATATAATCTGTTTTTGAAGCACTAGGGTTCAATATTAGTACATATTCCGATTCAAGTTTTTTGTACTTACGTGATTTGTCTTCGCCTCCTAAATCGTACATAAAATCTTTGCCCCGACTAAGTTTTTCAAATTTTATTTGAGCCATTTGATTTTCTCCGTAGATAGGATTAAATTTTATTTATTTTCTAAATTTAATAATATGGCTATTTTTTATAAAAGTAAAGTAGCTGTTTGTTTTTTACTCATAAAGTTTTATATGCTTTAATACAATCAATGGAAACAAATAAAGATAAATTAATTTTAATCGACAAACCTGTTGGAATAACCTCTTTCGATATTATTCGCCAACTGAGAAAAAAGTTGAATATCAAAAAAATGGGGCATGCTGGAACATTAGATCCACGAGCAAGTGGGCTTATGTTAATTGGAATTGAAGACGGTACTAAAAAGTTAAAAGATTTAATTGGACTACCTAAAGTTTACAAGGCAGAAATCTTGCTCGGAGTAAAAACTAACACCGGTGATTTTGATTCTAATTATCCAGAAGGAGAAGGTGAAGGAGAAAACGGAAAAATTATCGAAGAGAAAGAAATTAAAAATATCTCTGAAGAAAAAGTTAAAGAAGTTTTGAAAAGTTTAATGGGGGACACTGTCTTAGAAGTTTCTTTATTTTCTGCCATGAAAAGAAAAGGGAAGTCTCTTTATAAATATGCTCAGAAGGGTCAAGAAGTTACAAAACCAAAAAGAGTTATGACTGTTTTTAGAGCTGATTTTGAAGGGTTAGGTGTCGGGTATTTAAATAAGACTGTAGTAAAAGTTGAATTTGAAGTTGGAAGTGGTACCTATATTCGGAGTTTAGCTGAGGAGTTGGGCGAGCGATTAGGAACAGTAGCAACCTTGCAAAATCTTCGTCGAATATCCATTGGAGATTTCAAAGTTGAGGATGCTAAAGTTTTATAGAAAGAGATTGGTTTGGATAAAATCTAAAATAAAAATCTCCAGAGGCCTTGCCTCTGGAGATTTTTATTTTAGATTTTATCCAAACCTCAGTAACTCGGGCACTGTATTTATTTAGGTCTCAGGGACTTAAGTTTGTTTTTTTAGTTGGAATTTTTTTTGTTTTTGAATATTGACCCATTTTCCACCAGAAGATTTTTTGTTGTTTCTATTGACTTTATTTGACGAATATGTATAATTATAGCGTAATTTAGTTCTTTTATAATATCAAGATTTAATGAGTTTAAGACCAGTATTTTAGTTATTTTTTAAAAATAACTAAAATACTGGTCTTAAAAACAAGACGGGTCGCTAACTCGAGTGTTTTGAGTAAATTAAGTTAAGGAGGATGACGATGAACACATCGATCACCAACGGACAAAGGAAACAAATCGTTCAATTCGGAACCAATGCTGTCGAAAAGATTCTCGATAAACTCGGCCTCGACAAAGCAGGTGCACAGCGGGTAATTGAGCACGGCGACGAATTCGCCCGTGTAATCCGCGAAGCATCCATGACCTCGCTCAAGGATTTGTCGGTCACTGACAAGTACAAAGACGAGGAAGTCAATTCCAGTTACACGTACACAAAGGAGTACAAAGGACCGAAGCCGATTAACGACCAGATCGAGGCAATCGCCGAGATTTTCGGTCTAGATCAGAGCCATGCTCTCGAATTCGCTAAGAATTTGCCGGAGCTTCCAGTTGGTGCCGAGGGATGGTTCGCCATTCCGTCTAACATCGGTCTGCAGAAACTATTTCCACAGATCACTGATCCTGCGGAACGTTACTGCTCTGGTGTTCAGCTCGTTCACACCAAGATTGCCAGCTCCCGATCGTTTTACAACCATAGAGAGGGACAGATCACCCCAGCACAACTGCGAGTACATACTCGTACAGCACAGGCTCTTGATCTGATTGCAGAGAACCAGCCCGGTGATATTCTCATCGTGGCAGGGCAACTCGGCATGCGACATCGTGGGCGTTCAGTTCGTCGAGCACGTGAGGTTTTTGTGAGTAACGAATTTGGTCTCGGAAGTCTCGCGGTTGGATCTATCGTCCTGACTCATCCTGAACGGCTCGTACGTTGGGAAGAACTGGAAATGGATTGTTCTGGTGATGAGTTCTCTTCCGGTGCCGATGGCTCCTTTTCGCGCGCCCCGGTCTTCTTCTTCAACGTCGGCGGGGTCGGGTTCGGCGCTTACGGGGTCGTCCTTGCGTACGACGACGATGGGTCGGCTTCGGGGTTCGTTCCGCAGTAGAATCTTGATAACTTGAATTTTTGAATCTTTTGACTTTTTGTTTTTTGATTCTTGAATTCGAAAATTTTTTTTAGGGGGTTATCCACAAGCTGGATAACCCCTTTTTCTTTTTCTACATTTTAATAAATTATTTGTTATACTTACAAACGAGATTAGGCTCATGAACAGTAGCAACCTT
>JAHJLO010000066.1 GCA_018821685.1 Patescibacteria group bacterium | reverse complement strand
TTCTAGTTTCCAAATGGCTTCTCCTTTAAATAAAAATCGTTCTCAACTAGCTATGTTTTTAATTACGCAGGCTGACGGAATCAGAGTCGTAAGTGAAAGAATCAAAGATTCAATTACTAAATTTAAACCCCCGACACCTTTTCTCCTATTATGTAAAACACTTAAGCCTATAATTTATTTTAAATATAAATTATCTCGTAATAGCAATTCTTTCGAAGCTTATATGGAGAGCTATAGGAGGAAAGGTTGTGGGGGTAAATTAAAGAAAGACGCGAAGATATCTATTCTGCCAATTTTTGTTGATGTAAAAAAAATAAAAGAAACACAGTCTACTTTTAGTTTAAGAGACAAGTATCGTCAGTTCGATTTTATTATTTTAATGGCTTCTCGTTTGGAGAAAGAAAAAAATATACCCTTGGCTATAGATTTAATGAAAGATATTGTTGAGAATTATCCTAAAGTAGGACTTGTCATCGTTGGTGATGGTTTGGAAAGGGATAGATTACAGAGAAAAGTTTCAAAAAATAAATTAATGAGCAATGTTATTTTTGAAGGTTGGCAGAATGATTTAATTTCTTACTATAAATCAGCCGATTTATTTTTGTCGACTTCTAACTATGAGGGTTACGGAATGACTTTGATTGAGACGGCTTCTTCTGGTTGTCCTGTTTTGGCTACTGATGTTGGTTTGGTCGGGGATGTTCTCAGAGAAGAGAGTATTGGTATCTGTAAGGTTGGTGATAAAAAATGTTTTCTAAAAAAGCTTAAGGAAATTTTAAATAATAAAAGTATTTTAATAACAATGTCAGAAAACGCAAAAAAAGATATTGAAAAAAGAACTACTTCTAGCCAAGAAGAATATTTATCTGAATTTAAAAAAGGTTGGGAGGTTTGTTTTGAATAAAATATGAAAAGTAAAAATAAACAGGAAAATAATTATGCATTTATAGATAGTCAGAATTTAAATTTGAGTATTCAGTCTTTGGGTTGGAAACTTGATTTTGCTCGTTTTCGTATATATTTAAAAGAAAAATATAAAGTCGAAAAAGCTTTTCTTTTTATTGGATATATAGAAGGAAATGTTGATTTATATAAATTTTTACAAAGTGCTGGTTTTATTTGTATTTTTAAACCAACTCTTGAATATAAAGACGGAACCACTAAAGGTAATGTTGACGCTGAATTAGTTTTGCACACAATGATTGAGTATCCTAATTTTGATAAAGCTATAATTGTAAGTGGCGACGGAGATTTTTATTGTTTAGTTAAACACTTACTTGAAGAGAATAAATTGAAGGCAGTTCTTGTTCCTAATTATTTTAAATACTCAGCTTTATTAAAAAGATTTGCACGAAAAAATATTGCTTTTATGAATGATTTGAAGAAAAAACTTTCATATAAAAAAGAGTAGATAAAAAAAGGACCCCTTAAGGACGGAACCTTAAGGGGGACTTTCCGTGGTGATTACTAGTATAATATTACGATATAAAAAATAAGTCAACAACATGAAGTTATTAATTACAACCCAGAAGGTAGATATGAACGATGACGTTCTCGGGTTTTTTCATGGTTGGATTTCCGAGTTTGCAAAAAATTATGAAAAGGTAACTGTTATTTGTTTGGAAAGAGGACAGTATGATTTACCTAAAAATGTAAAAGTTCTGTCGTTGGGGAAAGAAGGACATAAAACAGGAAAGGCCCCTTCTATTTTTACGCGTCTCAATTACATCAAAAACTTTTTGAACTATATTATCGATGAAGAACCCAACTATGATAAGGTTTTTGTTCATATGAACCCAGAATATATGGCCTTAGGAGGCTTATTTTGGCGTTTTTGGGGTAAAAAAACGGCTTTATGGTACACTCACCGAAATGTAGATTTAAAGCTCAAAATAGCTGAAAAGTTCACAAATGTTATTTTTACAGCATCAAAAGAATCTTTCCTCTTGAAAAGTAAAAAAGTGCAGATTTTAGGACATGGTGTTAATATCGAAAAGTTTAAATGCAATTCTACCTTGGCAGAAAAAAAATCTGATATTCTTTACGTTGGACGCATAAGTAAAATCAAAAATCAAAAACTTTTAATTGAAGCTGTTGATATTTTGGTTAAAAAATTTAAGTTAAATAAATTAAAAGCGGTTTTTGTCGGGGGAGCTGTTACAGAAGAAGATAAAAAATACTTTGAAAAATTAAAGAACCTAGTTAAGAAAAATAAACTAGAAAAAAATGTTATATTTGAAGGAAGTATTCCCAATAAAGATATCGTAAATTATTATTGTGGCTCACGGGTTAGCGTCAATCTTTGTCCTACGGGAGGAATGGATAAAGTTGTTTTGGAATCCATGTCATGCGGAATTCCTATTGTCGTTTTTAATAAAACTTTTTCAAAGATTTTAGATAATTCCCGTCTTGTTTTAGAAAAGAAAGACAAAAATGAATTGGCTGAAAAAATAAATTTTCTTTTCGATTTTGATATTAATCGTAGTAATAAATTAAGAAAACTTGTCGTTGATGATTTTTCTTTAGATAAATTAATTAATAAAATTGTAACCGAAATTTAAAAATGGAAAATAAAAAATTAAAAGTTTTATATATCTTTTCTAAAGAAACCAAGCCCTTAGAAGAGATGTGGAAAGCAGGCGAGATGCCTGATACTTATTTACTGGGCTTAAATCACTTAAAAGATTTTGATGTTGATGCTGAATACATCGAAACAGACTATATTAATAAATGGAGAAAATACAATGTTAATCTAAGTGCTTTTCCTTTATTTTTCAAAATAAGAAAATATGACGTCGTTTTTTCCGAAGGCTCTCTTTTCTTTCCTTTTATTTATAAATTTATATTAAGATTCAAAAAACCAAAATTTGTTTGGTACAATACTTTTTTTACGAATATCATCAAAAAGAATTCTGGATTTAAAAGAGATTTAATTGTTGAGACTATAAAATCTCTAGACGGAATTGCTTGTCCTTCAAAAATTCAACACGATTTTTTACTAGAATGGGGAGTTAAGCCAGAAAAACTTTTTTTAGTTTCAAACGGAGTTGATGTCGATTTCATTCAAAAAGAACAGGCAAAAATGGATTTAGAAGAGGAAAACGGAGGAGAAGATTATATTTTGAGTGTGGGGACAGAAGGAAAACGTGATTACAATACTCTTATTGAGGCTGTTAAAAAATTAAATTTAAAAGTTAAGATCGTTGCAATGCCGAGGAAGTTAAAAAACGAGAATAGGGTTTCTTCTCACTTTGTTGATTTTACAGGACCGGTTCCTTTTAATAAACTTTTGAAGTATTACAAAGATGCAAAATTTGTTGTTATCCCGACTAAAAATGAAGATACTTTAGACGTTTCTGATTGTTTAGGTCAGTATGTTCTGCTTGATTCAATCGCTAGTGGTAAACCCGTTATTGCTTCGAAAAGAATGTCTCTTGATGATTATGTTCAAGACAAAAAAGACGTGGTATTGGTTGATCCTGAAAATTCAGAAGACTTACAATCAGCCATTGAGTTGTTGATAAATAGTCCAGAATTAGTTAAGACTTTGCAAAAAAATATGGATGTGAAATCTATGAAGTTTACAACTGAGAATTTTGCACGACAACTCGCTGTTATTTTTAAGAAAGTCATTTATTAAAATATTAAAGATGAAAATTTGTTTTTTTGGAATATATAATCCAGAGTATTCTCGTAACAGAGTGCTTATTTCTGGTTTTCAAGAAAATGGATTTGAGGTTGTGCAGTGTCGAGTTGATTCTGGGGTGGGGAAGTTTTTAAAATATTGGAATTTATATAAAGAATATCGAAAAATCAAAGACGAAAAATTTGATTATGTTATTGTAGCTTTCCCGGGGCATACTGTTGTTTGGTTAGCGAGGTTGCTATTTGGTAAAGAAATTATTTTTGATGCTTTTACCTCCCTTTATGATTCAGAAGTTTTTGATAGGAAAAATGTTAAAGAAGGTAGTTTGAAGGCTGGGTACTTACATTTTTTGGATTGGTCAGCTTGCCGCATGGCTAGTAAAGTTTTATTGGATACCGATGAACATATAAAATATTTTGTTTCTGAGTTTAAAATAAATAGAAATAAATTTATTCGAGTTTTTGTTGGAACCGATACTTCGGTTTTTTATCCTAGAGAAAAAGTTGGGGGTGGTGATAAGTTTATCGTTCATTTCCATGGGAGTAATATTCCTTTGCAGGGAATAAAGGTTATTTTGGAATCAGCAAGGATTTTAGAACAAGAAAAAGATATTCAGTTTAATATAATAGGAACAAAAATAAAGGAGGAATACGAAAGCCAAAATTTCAAAAATGTAAATTTTATAGATAACGTTCCTTATGGAGAATTACCTGGCTATATTTCCCAAGCAGATATTTGTTTAGGAATCTTTGGTGCGACAGAAAAGACCCAGAGAGTTATCCCTAATAAAGTCTATGAGTGTATTGCTATGAAAAAACCAGTAATAACTCTCGACACCCCAGCCGTTAAAGAATTATTCTCTGAAGGAGAGGAGATCCGTTTTCTTAAAGATCCAGAGTCAAAAGAACTTGTTGGTAAAATAAAAGAGTTAAGAAGTCATTTAGGGTCTGTTGAGTTCAGAGAAACTTTCATCAGTCCTAAAAAAATTGTTGAGGATTTAATAAGTGATTTAAAAGAATTAAAAATCGCGATTGTAACTCCTATTTATAAGCAAGATTATTTAACCGATACTGTTTTAGATGGTTTGATTCAATTACAGAATCGGGGAGAAAAAATTAAGTTTTTTATTTCTTCCAATTATAAAAGTAGGTTACCTTTTAAATTTCCTCGGCTTTCAGAAAAAAAATTTATAAGATTTTCAGAAAAAGCTGACCTAATTTTATTCATGTGGGGAAAAAATAATACCAATTATGATTTGGTTAATAAAATAAATCAGTGGCAAAAAACAATTTTTATTGATGGTTCTGAGTTAGGGGGCAACAAAAGGCTTGATAATTCCATAAATCAATCTGTTTTAAAAGGAGATTATTTAGGGTTGGGTAGGGTTGATAAAGAAATGCTTGAAAAATGCACCCTTTATTTTAAAAGAGAAAAACCTTATCTAGGAGAAATCCATCCTTTTCCTTTTGGAATTGAAAATTCATATTTAGCTTATAACAAAGATATAAAAAAGGATATTGATTTTACCTGTGTTTTTGGGGTATTAGTCAAGGCCGCCGCCGGCAATGCCGGCATTGTCTAT
>JAHJLO010000065.1 GCA_018821685.1 Patescibacteria group bacterium | reverse complement strand
CAATTTGCAACCGTAACAAGCACGATGACAGCAGAAGATACCATCAATGCTTTTCTTGAAGCAGAAAAATATTTTCCGTTTAAAATTATTGGAATACAAACCGATAATGGAAGTGAAAACAGAGGAGACTTTCATCAATATCTAGGTAAAGTTGGAATTGCACATTACTTTATCCCAAAATCTTCTCCTACTTGGGATGGAGCCGTTGAAAGAGCGCACGGAGTAATTGATCAAGAGTATTATTTAAATCCAACGAGAATATGGAAAAGTTTAGAAGAATATATACAATGGTATAATTATGAGAGAATTCATTTAGGAAAATATTTGAATGGAATGATTCCTATTGAAAAATACAATTATTACTTATCAACAGTGTCACCCTTGAAGGTTAACTAAACAGAGTATTAAGTGTGTGAGTATCGTTTGTTTTTTATATTTCTAACTTATTCAAAAAACTCTTCAATTCCTCACCTTCAATTTCTCGGTGCTCACCTTGTTTAAGATTTCCTAATTTAATATTCATGACCTTGATTCTTTTTAAATCTTCCACTTCGTATTTTAATGCAGAACACATTCTTCGAATTTGGTGCTTCTTTCCTTCTGTTAAAACAATATGGAATTCGCGAGGTTCTGTTTTTTTTATTTTAGCGGGTTTTGTTTTGTAACCTCCAATATCAACACCGGCTTCCATCGCTTTGATAAAATTTTTATCGATTCTAGTATTAACCTGAACAACATATTCTTTTTCGTGTTCGTTTTCAGGGCTAAGCAAAGCATTTGTAATTCGCCCGTCGTTGGTAAGTATTATTAACCCATGTGAGGCTTTATCTAATCTACCCATTGGAAACACTCGCGTTTTGTATTCTAAGACGTCCTCGATCCCTTTTTGTCCTTCGATGGGGTTGTGAGTTACGATTCCTTTTGGTTTGTTGTAAGCCAAATAAACTCGATCTTCAGCGATTTTCTCTACTTTTTTACTTATTTCCACCTTGTCATCTTTCGTAATTTTTTGTCCAATTAGAGCGTTCTTACCATTTACTCTAATTTGACCTTTTTCAATAAGCCTATCGGCTTCTCTACGACTACAATGACCTTTTAGAAATAAATAACGATTTATTCTTATTGGGTATGTGATTTCTTCCATTGGTTAATACAATAGTACATTATTATAGTTCTAAAACAACTTTAATTTAAAATAATCAATTAATTCAATACCTTTTTTATCTATTTTAAAATTAGCTTGCCAACTCTCGACTCCGTTTTTTGTTGATTCTTTAGCCGCTTTTAATATTTTTGAATTACTTCCGTCTTTTTTTGGTCTTTGGAAAGGTTTCGCATCGTATTGGTAGCAGGTTAAAATTATCGCTTTAGATTTATTTTTCTTAGCTTCTTTACCCAATTCACCAAAATGTTTTATTAATCGGTCAAAGGAATTAAATTTTGATTGAGGACGAATTTTTTCTAGTTTATCAAACCGAGAAGGGAGGTGGATTAAAAGCATTTTAACTTCAATAAAATTTTTTTCGGCCTGAAAATCAATTCTTGAATTTCCAAGCTTTCTTTCTCTTTTAGTTTCTTCTCCGTTGGGGATCATTTTTCCAAATTGTTTTTCTTTCAAAAAATATTCAACATAACGGTTCATTTTTACTTGGTTTATTCCAATCCATTTTTTGCTTTTCTTTTTTGGCGAATCAAGAGAAATAGCCTCAACTGTGTATTTTGTTTTTCTGTCGGGATTTTCGGCTTCTGAAACAAGGCAGGGAATATTTTCAAAGATAACATTTCCAATTCGCCCCGTAGAAGGGCAGTGGCATTTTTCTAGTTTCTTTTTTCCTGTTTTTGGATTTTCTAACTCAACAAACATTATGAATCTGTTTGGCCGAGATTTTATTAACCCCTCTGTGAGAGGTTTTGGGAATTTGTAGCTTGTCCCGTTAGAGACAGTAGTTTTTAACATTTTTTATTTGCTTAATTAGTAACTCGAATTTATTAAATATCCCATAGCAAACAAATAATCTCTAATGGGATTCATACTTTGATTATAACAAATAAAAAAGAAGACCTACCGAAAATTCGGTAGGTCGATGATATGCAAGGCAAGGATTATTTAATACTTGTTGCTGTTAAATATCCTCCCATAATAATTAAAACAGCTCCGATCAAAAGTCTTGGAATTTCTAGTTTTTCTGCTTCTCCCATCAGAGGGAGACTTATTGCAGAAGAAATCAAAGGGTAGGTAGCTGCTAAAATAGCGACGACTGAAACCAAGGACGTTTTAATTGATAAAGCTTCCGCATGAGCCATTAATCCGAGGGCACAAATTCCTCCTGAAGCGATTCCAAACCAGAGAGCCCCGGTTGTTGGAAAGATTACCCCGAATCCTCCCGCTGCTATTATTGAGGGTGCGGAAAATAGTATTAAAGCGATTCCATAAGAAAAAGTAAAACCGTGCGTGTGCAGTTCTTTATTAAATGCTATTTTTGCTAAAGGCGAAGAGATTCCATAACCAATAGCTGCTATTAAAGCCCAAATTATTGACTGCATGAGAATCTCCTTTTTTCTTAATTAGATAGTTCAAAGGCTTAATTTACAAATTTTTCTGTGAAAACAATATCACAAAATATGGTGTTAAGTCAATAACTTAATTATTTTTTGTTTAATATTATGCTAAACCCTTACACCTTTCATATTATAGTTTAAGGTCGTATAATTATTCTATATACCACCTTTTATATTTTAAAGAGTAAAAAAGATTTTAAATTATATACAGGTTCGACAGGCGACCTGAAACAAAGGCTTTCTTAACATAATGAAGGATGCTAGAAAAAGAGAGTCCTCTTAAAAAAAGACGGCAAAGCATTAGGACAGTTGAAAGGAAGAATTTCAGGAAGCCTTCAATAATATGAAAGGTGTGGGGGTAAAATTTAACCATGGGAGATAAATTTAAAAATCTAAAATCTTGGATTGAAAAAAACGATAAATATTTATCTATCGCTTTTTTTACTGGGGGTTTTGTTTTGGATAATTTTACTTTAACAAGGATTGATCTTTTGTTTGATAATTTAGTTCTGTTTAGTTATCTGACTTTGGCGACGTTAGCCATTCTTTTAATAAACCTTATTCAAGCGGGGAAATTAAATAAAATAGAAACTCGATTCCCGGCTATTGTGAACGGTCTTTCGTTGGTTACTCAATTTACATTTGGGGGTCTTTTCAGTGGTTATGTAATTTTTTATACAAAGTCAGCTTCTTTAGCCTCTAGTTGGATTTTTATGTTGATTATCTACGGGTTTTTTATTGGAAATGAAAAATTTAGAAAACATTATAAAAGAGTTGATTTTCAATTGAGTATTTTGTTTCTTGCTGTTTTTTCTTTTATGATTTTTTTCCTTCCTGTTATCTTCAAAAAAGTAGAAACCTATATTTTTATATTGGCCGGATTGATTAGTTTAACTTTCATTTTTTTCTTTTATCAATTTTTACTTAAATTTGTTTTTTCAAATAGAATAAAAAGATCTCAAAAAAGTAATCTTGCAAAATATATAATTACTATTTACCTAGCTTTTAACTTAATGTATTTTTTTAATATTATTCCACCGGTTCCTTTATCTTTGACAGAGGTTGGAATTTACCAAGGAGTTGTTAAATCTTCAGAGGGGGAATATTTATTGAATGAATATGATTTTCCTTGGTATCAATTTGGAAATTATTTTATGAAAGTAAACGGGGGAACTGTTTATGTTTATTCTTCTGTTTTTGCTCCTGCAGATTTAGATACAAATATTATAAATGTTTGGCAAAGATATAATGAAGAAACTCATCATTGGGTTGTTGTTGAAAAAATTGGATATCCCATAAAGGGTGGGAGAGGGGAAGGTTACCGAGGATATTCTTTTATAACAAATGCTACAAAAGGGAAGTGGAGGGTTGATGTTACTAATGCAAGAGGTCAGGTGTTGGGGAGGGTGAAGTTTGAGGTGGAGTAAAAATGTTTTTGTGAGAAATAAAATGTTAAGAACTTTTTATTGTGGACATAAGAGGTCATTACTAGAATATACAAGCAGTTTAGTAATATCTCCGATACAAATTAAAAATTTGGAGGAGTGTTTTAATTCAAATTTATTTTCTTAAAATTATTTATTGGGTATTTCTTTTATCACTTTCTCAATTGTTTTAATCAGTAACTTCCAAGATTGTTTATGAGGGGGGCTTACCCAAAAAACATCACAATTAACCGGTGGTTTAAAGTTAGGATCGTTAGGAGAAGTCATCCCGGTAAAATATATTTCAGGACCTTTTTTAATAAAATAAATTATACCGCTATCTACACCATTTTTAGAAGGGTGGGCATATGTCATCCAGTCACATAAGGTGCGTTGTTGTATATGATCTATAAATTTAGACCTGAAATCTCTAACTTTTTCTAATTCCTGCAAATCTTTTGTTAGATCGGGAAATTTTTTGACAAGAAATTCAATAAATTTTTTATTTCCCTTGATAGACATTCCTCTCTTAAATTCCTGATTAGAAATATGGTTAATATACATAGCAAAAGCAGACAGGCTAGCGTAAAAATGTTGAAAAAAACTTTCAATTCGGTTTACAAAGATAAATTGGAGTATTTTATGCTCCTCTTGTGTTGTTTGGTCTCCTGCGTTAAAAATGTTATTTTCTGCGTCAGTTAATTCTAAATATCTCATTTCCAGCCGTGTTATAAATTCATTGAACCTCTGTGTAGCTTCTAGTTTTTTTACCTCTATCTCTCCTTTTTTATTTAACATCAATTTATCAAAAATAGGATTAAGATGTTCTAAAATATGTTGGTTTTTTATTTCATTCATTTTATTTATGATAACACCTATCTAGCTGTCCATTCATTCTCGCCAGTTTTCTTTTCAATTAAATCGTTTATTTTTTGAAAACACTTAACCACTTCTTCATATTCTGCAGTTACTTCTATCTCTGCCTCTTTTCCGTCCGATAATTCATTTATAGACTTTTCATATTTAAAAAATAAATAACTTAGATAACTCTTAGGAAACTGCCAGTATTTATAACGTCTACGAAGCTGAATTACCATTTTCTCACTAATACTTTTTTCTGGTATTTTTGTTTCTATTCCTTTTTTATGCATAGTACTACCATAACTAGTCATTGAAGCTATGCTTAGTATAGAATCTGGTTTGAGATGGTGTTTGTCTCTCACTAAGAAATTATATATTTTAGTAAGTCTCTCTGATCTGCTAGTCGTCACTTCTTTTAGCCAAGCAACAAAAAAAGCAATTAGAACACCTATTATAGTTGCAAACCATTGTGTATCCCAAAAGTTTTTAGAAGATTCTATGTTTTGGTTTATACTGTCTAAATTTTGGTTTATATTATTGAGTGCTTGTATAATTTTTTCTTCCATTTATTTTTTTGATTCTTCTTTATTATCTGTTTCAATTAAAGGACCTACTTTATTTAAGATTCCTTGGAAGCCTTCAATAAAAGTATGTATCACCTCTGGCGACATTTCCTGAGATTCTGCTTTTGTTTTAGATTTTTTCTCAATTTGTTTATATAAAGAATCTTTTTCATCAATAATTCGAAAAATTTCAAAAATTGAACCAATGTAATAATCATCTGCATTGTAGGATTTAGCGATACTCCTCAGTAAGTCATAATAATTATATACCCCGGATTTATTTTTCTTATAAGCCGTTAAAATTTTCTCTTGTGCTAATTTTACACTTTCAACATCATCTAAATGTTTATCCGAATTTATTTGCATTATACCTGTTGTTTTTGCTTTTAAAATTTTTTCTAAAATTCTTACAGTCTTGGGCCTGTTAATATCCTCCATTATCATAATTGAAAACAAAGTTTTGTTTAGAAAATTATTTTCTATAAATTCTTTTTGTAAAACTTTTTTGAATTTTTTTTGATAAATAAGATATCGTTTTTTTAAAATTTCGTGTTTTCGATAATAATCATTATCACCATTACCTAAATTATTTAACAGGTGGTATATGTAAATAAAAATTATAAACCATATTTCTGTTCTGAAATTAGAGTTCTCAGGCAATATAAACTCCACACCCCTACTAAGAGACAACTCATAAAAAAGATAAGCAATAAAAATTGATCCTAAATGCACCCCAATAAATAAAAATTTATTTAAAAAACCAAATCTATTGAAGAAAATAACAACTGCAATCCTTAACAAAGAATACCATATTGCTACAAGCCAGATATTTGTAATTAAAAATTTAAAATTAAAAAAATAAAGGGTAACAGAAATAACCGAGATAAAGATTGCTGGGGACAAGATTCTTAAAAAGATATTATACCCAAAACCCCCTTCGTTCAATAAATCTGCTGTTGTTGTATAGCCTAAAAATTTAGTTTTTTCTCCAATTTTATTGTTCAGGAAAAATAATAGTATAGTTAT
>JAHJLO010000064.1 GCA_018821685.1 Patescibacteria group bacterium | reverse complement strand
TCCGGTTCTATTGAACAGGACGCCGATGTTGTGATGTTTATTCACAGAGAAAATAACGAGGAAGGACAAAAAGGAAACTTAACAGAGATTCTTATCGAAAAACACAGAAATGGTCCTACCGGAATGGTTACTCTGAATTTCGATGATAAAAGAGCTTCCTTCCAAGAAGTTGATAGAAATAGTTTTGACGATTTTAGCGCGACACCACAAGGAGGAGATGATGAGTTTTAAAAAAAGACCGATATGAACACCATAGATAAATTAGCAGAACAATTTAGCAAACTTCCAGGCATAGGGCCAAGACAAGCAAAACGCTTTGTCTACTTTTTACTTAAAAAAGACGATGCTTTTTTGAAAGGACTTTCTGAAAATATTTTAAAACTTAAGCAAGATATTAATACCTGTGAATCTTGTTATCAATTTTTTCAAGATAAAACAAAAACCTCCGCAAAAAAATGTGAAATTTGTCGGGATTCAACTAGAGATGAAACCGTTTTAATGGTGGTTGGAAAAGATGCAGATATGGAAAATATTGAAAAAAATCATATTTATAACGGAAAATATTTTATTCTCGGAGGTTACTTACCTATTATGAGTAACGATGCCAGCTGGGTTCGTTCAGATAAGCTTTTTGAAATAGTAAAACAGAGAAAAGATGAATTAAAAGAAGTTATTTTGGCTCTAAGTTTAAACCCTGAAGGAGAAAATACAATTTATCACGTCACTCGGACTCTTAAACCTCTCACAGATAAATATCCAATCAAAGTCTCAACTCTCGGCAAAGGACTTTCAACAGGAACCGAACTAGAATACTCCGACGACGACACCCTAAAAAACGCATTAAAAAATAGAAGTTAAAGCTTCTATTTTTTAATGCGTTTTTTGGGTTGTAAGTTTATAAGTTTCGTCTTTTTGCACAATATATTACATTTTTTAAAGAAAAAACCCTTGTTTAAGGGTTAAAATTGTGGTCAAAATTTACAAAATATTTTATCTATTTTATAGAGTACTATCCACAGTAATTTTGAGAGAAAAAGGAGTAAAATTGATGTAGGTTTAAATAAACATATTTAAACAGAAAATATCCTTGATAGGAGATAATAACCAAGCTGGTGCACTAATACAAGCAAGGTTAAGACATCAACTTAACATAGATAAAACTATAGTATCGCTTGCTTACGTCGAATAGATCAATTCACGAAAATAAGTACTTACGCGTTTGTTTTTATTATCTCCTATCAAGGATATTTATATTATATACAATAACTATCAAAAGCATACCTGTGGATAACAATCGAAACCATTTTTGCCTAAAAGTAAAATTTAAAAATCACGAACAGTTAAGTCGTTCGTGATTTTTAAATTTATAAAGTTTTTTAAATTACTATTTTAGCTAATGCAATTCCTCTAACTATAGCTTACCGCCTAGAATCTGGAAGACCATTATTTCTGATGAAATGCAGGCTCCTCAACCGTGTGATTCTGGATATTTTTTATACAGCGCAAAGTCTTTCCTTTTACCTACTAAGATATAATCTTGTAGCCGTAGTTAAAATAGTAATTTAAAAAACTCTAATTTCCCATTAATTATAGCAAAAAACACCAACAAAGTCAAGGAATAAAACTATTCTCTGTTGGGTTTATCGAGTTCTAGTCTTTCTATTTCAGGAGATTCCCCTGTTATCCTCGCAACATCTTTATCAATCTTCCCTAATTCTTTTCTAGAGGTATTATAGTGATTTACTGTTGTTGCTAGAGAGTTTCCTAATTTTGAATGGAAGCTATCGTAAGCTCTTATATGACCCTGCAGTTTCTCAACATTTTTAATAATAGTTATGGCTGACTCTTCAATTTTAAAAGCTTTGAATCCTTGCAAAATTGTACTCAAATAAGCGACAAAGGTTGTTGGCGAAACTATAATAACCTTTCTATCTCGGTAAGCATATTCTATTAGAGATTTTGTATTTACTTTGATAGTCCCTACTTCATTCACAAGTAAGTCATAATAAATCGCTTCCGCTGGAATATACATGATTGCAAAAGGTAAAGTTCCCTCTTTTGGTTTTATATATTTAGAAGTCTCATCAATTCTCTTCTTTAAATCATTCTTAAATTCTTTTTCTAGTTCAAGTTTTTTGTCTTCATCGTCCTCGTTTACAATCCGATTATAGTTATCCAAAGAGAATTTTGCGTCAACCGGAATGATTCCATCTTTGGTGTGAATTACTGCATCCACAATATCTCCGTCTTTAAAAGAATACTGCATTTGATAAGCACTTGGAGGAAGAATATTACCTAAAATTAATTCTAGACCAGCTTCGCCTAAATTCCCTCTTTGTTTTTGATTTTTTAAAACTTTTTCAAGATTTTGTAATTGTTCGGTCATAGAAAAAACCTGCTTGTTGGTTTCTTTTACTTCGGTCATCTGTTCGGTAATGTCTTTTATAAGCTTCTGTGACTCCCCAAATTGGCTTCTAACAGACTCATTCATCATTTTCGAAGACTCACCTATCCTTGAATCAATAGTCCGTGTAAGCTCGTTTAATTGGTTTTGAAGAAGAAGAAAACTTTTGTCTTCATTATTTTCATCTCCCTTTTTATTCACCAAAATAAACAGAAAATACGCCATTATCCCGATGGCTACAATTAATAAAACAACTAAAACTGTTAAGAATATTTCCATGATTAAATAATAACACTTTTTATAAAAAACCACTAAAATATTGCCTAAGGCAAAAAACTGTGATATGTTTATTCCTAGAATTTTAAAAAATCTTTATTAAATCCCTGACAGAGGAGAAAAAATGGAAAAAGAACCTATTAGTTTAGTTAATTCCTTAAAAGATCCAAATTTTGACATAAATCAAGTTATAGGAAAAAGATTAAGGATTGGTCCGCTTAAAGATCTTACAGTGAAATCCCTTGAGGTATCCGGAGATGTAATTTCTTTCAGGATTAAAGACTGTCCTTACGTTGATATTATTATCTTTAACACTCCTACTGGAAAAAATCAATTCGTTAAAGGAATAAGTGCAAAATGGGATTCTGAAGAAATATTTGTTGGTTAAACCTTTGCGTACAACAAATCAGTTTAATGCTCGGTAAAGGAGAAAAAAATGATTAAAAAGGAAGAGTTTTTTTCAAGGATAGTGTTGGCATTAATGGGAATTTGGCTACTTTTGGGAGGTTTAGATCTCGATATCAAAATGATTACAAAAATAGTGAGTAATTTTTTTGGTTTTATTGGATCGTCCTGGAATATCCTTTTCAAGGGATATGATTTACACCCGGGAAGTTGGCTGATATTTTTAGGAATAATTTTAATCATAGCAGCAATCATTCCTTACGATGATGCCAAAGAAACTTCTTAAAAAATATGGTGCCGAATTAATAAAAGGATTTTTTATTACCTTTTTGTACAACAGCTCTGGCCTTTCGGTCAGAGCTGTATCTATTTTAATAAATTCTTTGATTTAAGCTAATTTTAACTTAGCTTTTTTATTTACTCTTTCAAAAACAAAATATTTTGTAATCTCTATAATAAATAGATTAAGAATTCCAACACCTAACAAAAATAATAGTTCTGGCCCATTCAAAGTGGTTAAAGAAAGCATATTTTTTATTGGAGGGAAAAACAGGGCGACTAACAGAAGTGAAAGACTGGTTCCCCAAGAAAACAACAAGTATTTATTAGAAAAGATATTTTCTTTCCAAATAGGTTTATCCAACGCTTTAAAAGAAAAAGCAAAGAATACCGTATCTACAGAAACCACTGCAAACATTATAGTTCGAACTTCTTCAATACTTAAATTAAATTGCATTACCAGCCAATAAATAGCAAGAAGGAATATTCCAGTAACAAGACCTACAATGGTAATAAGACTCTTTACTTCTTTAGTTAAAATATTTTTTGTCCTTGAAGATCTCGGGTTTCTTTTCATTAAGTCCTTTTCTCCTGGTTCAAAAACAAAAGCAAAATTCATTAGTCCTTCTTCAATCATATTGGCCCAAAGGATTTGAGCAGGAAGAAGAGGTAAAGGCATTCCAAAGGCTAATGCTCCTCCAATTAAAAAGACTTCACTGAAACTTGTAGAAAGAAGGTAACCGACTATCTTTTTCAAGTTATCGATAATCCTTCTTCCCTCTTCGATTGCATATGTTATAACAGAAAAATCACCGTCTAACAAAACTAAGTCCGAGGCTTCTTTGGCTACCTCAGTTCCGCTTTCCATGGCAATTCCGATATCAGCTCCCTGCAAAGCAGGAGCATCGTTAACCCCGTCTCCTGTCATGGCAACAACCTCACCTTCTTTTTGTAAAATTCTTGAAATCCTAAGTTTCTGATCAGGTGCCATCCTAGCAAAAACACTTGTATTTTTTAGTGCTTTAGACAACTCCTCGTCGCTCATTTCCTCAACTTCTGGACCGGTTAGAAGCTGGTTACCTTTTTTCATAATTCCGACTTCGGTGGCTATCTTTTTAGCGGTATTAGGATTATCTCCGGTAATCATAATAACCCGAGTTCCAGCTCCTATAGCCACTTTTATGGCGTCTTTTGCATTAGGTCTTATGGGGTCATTAAATGCCAAAAGACCGACAATAACAACTTCTTCTACAAGTTTTTTAGAATTCTTTTTATGGCCTTCTGGTATTTTTTCCCAGTCAACTTTTTTATAGGCTAAGGCGGTGAATCTCATTCCTTCACTACTTTTTTGTTCCTGAATTTTAGTAAACTTTTCTATATCTTTTTTTGTAATTTTTTTCTCAACACCATTTTTATAGATGTACTTAGCATTTTCTAAGATTAATTCAGGCATTCCACTAATAAAGAATTTGTTTTCTCCTGACTTTTCACCTTTATTTAGAGAAGCACTAAAACCATTTTTTGATTCAAAACTAAGTAAATCAATTCTTTTGTTTTTATCAAATAATTCTTTTTGGCTTAGCCCCACCTCAAGTCCAGCAACCACAATTGCTTTTTCAAGAGGTCTTCCTCTTACCATGAGTTTGTCGGGAGCACCTTCTCCTTCTTCAATAAAAGCATCTGATGATAACACCGCCATTTTTAGTAACTCTTTATTATCACCTTGATTTAATATATTTCCAGTTTTATTTTCAAGAGAGTCAGACGTAAAAACTTCTACTAGACTCATTTTTGCCTGTGTTATCGTTCCTGTTTTATCAGTTAAAATTACAGTTGTGCTTCCAAGAGTTTCGGCTGCTAAAAGATTTCTAACTAAACCTCCTTTTTTAAGAATAGCTCCCATTCCAACGGCTAAAACAGAAGTGACAGCGACAGGAAGTCCTTCTGGCATAGCTGCAACTGCAACAGCAATGGCAACCAATACCATTTCAAAAACAGGCTCTCCCCTCAAAATACCCAGTACAAAAATAATAATTAAAGAAGCTCCTATTATAATAGTTAAAAACTTAGATAACTTTTCTATATTTCTTTTTATTGGAGTTTTTTCTTCTTTTATATCATTCAAGCTTTTTGCAATCTTCCCAATTTCAGTAGTACTTCCGACTTCAACCACAATTCCCTTTCCATAACCAGCAGAAATAAGAGTTCCCATCCAAGCCATATTTACCTGATTAGATAATGTTAATTTTTTAGAAGTATCAATAGCTTCTAAACTTTTTGGGACTCCAACCCACTCCCCTGTTAGAATGGATTCGTTTATAAGAATATTTTTTTCTTCAAAAAGCCTCATGTCAGCTGGCACATACATCCCAGTATCCAAAATAACCACATCTCCGATGACTAAATCTTTTGCTAAAATAATCGCCTTTTTTCCGTCCCGAACCACAGTAGCGTGTTTTTGCTGAGATTTAACTAATTTATCAAAGGCCTGAGAAGCTTTGTTTTCTTGAAGGGTTCCAATTATTGAGTTGACAGACAGAGCTAAAAAAATAACAATAGCGTCGGTGTATTCCCCAACAACAATTGTAAAAATACCCGCAATTAATAATATAAAAATAAGCGGGCTTTTGAACTGAGAAAGTATTTTTCCAAAAATACCTAAACCCTTTTGTTTGTCAAAAGTATTTTCTCCGTATTGTTTTTTTAAGTCGACAACAGCCGAGCTTTCTAAACCATTTTTAATATTTGTATTTAAATTTTTAGAAATTTCTCCTATTGTGGAGTATGTCCAGTTTTTTGTATTCATGGGTTTTATTATATCAACTATCTTCGTCTTTGCGAGGATTTTTTAAGCGAATTTTTTAAAGAAATTTGCAAAGCAAATTTCTTTAAAAAATTCGCTCAAAAAATCCGTCGCAATCCAAAGAAAATAATTCAGCGAAAATATTTGACTTATTAAAATATTAATGGTACTTTTAGAAAGGAATTTACACATTCTAGTATTGCACTGTGAGTATATAAAAGCTCCATGTAAGATCTTTAACATGTTAAAAAGGAGAAAAAATCATGTTTCATCCAATAATTAAAGTTGTCTCCAGTAGTTGTAATTTAAGATGTATTTACTGTTATTATAACGGAAAACATAGTAAAAAATTACAAATTATGGACACAGAAACCTTAACAAATCTTATAGAAAAAATGTTATCTTTCGGAGAGAGAGAAACAGTAGGTTTTTGTTGGCACGGGGGCGAACCCCTTTTGGCAGGCATAGATTATTATGAGAAAATAGTTTCACTACAGAACAAACTTAATACGGAGGGGAAAAAAATCCGCAACAGTATTCAAACTAATGGCACACTTATAAACAAAAACTGGGCAGATTTTTTTGTAAAAAACAATTTCAGTGTTGGGATTAGTCTTGATGGACCAAAAAATATTCAAAATGCTAATAGGCCAAGTGCTTCAGGCAATGAAAGTTTTAATCTTGTTATGATGGGGTTAAAACTAATACAAGAAC
>JAHJLO010000063.1 GCA_018821685.1 Patescibacteria group bacterium | reverse complement strand
TTTTTATTTATCGGAGGATGTTATAAATATGGTTGCTGTCTCTATTGAGGGGAATGTTAGAGATTTAGAGGGTGTTTTAAATTCTGTAATTTGCCAGACCCAACTAAAAGGAAGGGAATTGAGTCTAACCGAGATAAAAAATTTGTTAAGGAATAATACAAAACCAAAAAAATCCGTTTCTGTTAAAGAGGTTGTTAAAATAGTTTCTAATTTTTATAACATTGATGAAGAAAGTATTTACGAAAAAACAAGAAGAAAGGAAGTAGTTAAGCCAAGACAAATTATTATGTATGTTCTAAGAAGCGATTTTGGTGTTTCTTACCCCTCCATTGGAGAGAAATTGGGCGGTAGAGATCATACAACTGTTATTCACTCCTGTAAGAAGGTAAAAGAGGATTTGAAGGATAATAACCTGTTAGAACAGGAACTTAAACAAATCCGTTCGATGTTCTAGTCGTTTTAATTAAAAACCCATCATGAAATTAGAATGTATAAAAGATAAATTAGTAAATGCTATTTCAAAAGCTGAAAAAATTACAGGAAAGAATTTAACCCTACCTGTTTTGAGTTGTTTAATGTTGGAAGCCAAAGATAATAGTTTAAAAGTAATTGCTACTAATCTTGATCTTGGTATTGAAATAATTGTTCCCGTAAGCGTGGTTGAAGAAGGAAAAATTACTGTTTTGGGAAATATTTTAAATGGATTAATTTCAGGAGATTCTCGGAGTAATAAGGTAACTTTAGAAACTAAAGATGACAACCTAACTGTTTTAACTGAAAATAGTTCTACTGTTATTAAATCTCAAGCAAGTGATGATTTTCCTACAATACCTCGTTTAAACGATGAAAAGCCTTTTGTGATAGATGCTAAAAAATTAATGAAGGGTTTAAAATCTGTTTGGTATAGTTCCTCTACTTCTAATATTAAACCCGAGCTTTCAAGTGTTTTAGTTTACGTAGAAGGAAAGAGTTTAATTTTTGCGGCAACTGATTCTTTTCGATTAGCTGAGATAAAGATTGATACAGAAGGGGTAGGTGATTTTGACCAGATTTTAATTCCTTTTAAAAATATCCCTGAAATTTTGAGAGTATTTGATGATATCGATGGTGGTATAAAAATTTATTTAACAAAAAATCAAATTGCTTTTGAGTACGATAATATTTATTTAACATCAAGAATCGTTGACGGTGTTTTCCCTGATTATCAACAACTAATACCAAAAGAATTTACAACAGAAGTAACTGTGCTAAAAGATGATCTGATGAATTCTTTGAAAGTGAGCAATATTTTTTCAGACAAATTTAATAAAATTACTTTTAAAATAGATCCTTCTAAAAAAATATTTCAGACAATTTCTAAAAATAACGATGTGGGGGAGAACACAAACAAAGTTGATTCTGTTTTAAGCGGGGATGAGGTAGAAATTAGCTTTAATCAAAAATATATAATGGATTGTTTCCAGTCTATTAACGCAGACAGCCTTACTTTGAGATTTAACGGCTTAAATAAGCCCATGGTGATTAAATCAGTTCCCGATACTCAGTTTACCTATCTAGTAATGCCAATGAATAAATAAAAAAATAAAAACTCTCAATTTATTGAGAGTTTTTATTTTTGTGTTGGATATTTTTTATTTTTTAAATACCTATTTTAAGATTTATAACAGTTTCTCCTTTGTTATAAACAGAATCGAAACCAACTACCTTTAATTCGTTGATATCTTTTATTTCAGAGACATCACTTGGAATGAAAGAAAAGGATGTTGTGTTTGAAGATCCTATAAATCTTCCGTTTAAGTAAAAATTAAGTTTTATTAATGGATAACCGCTATAGCTATTATTACTTACTAGAATATTTATTTTTTGACTTGAGCTATAAACACTAGTTGAGTTTGGATAAATTAATTTAATTTGAGGAGCTTTTTCTGGAGTATGAATATCATCATATTCAGTTGGTATTAAATTTGTTCCGTTAACAATCCCTTGTCCTGCAAGCCATTTTTGAACTCCATATTCCCATCTTTGATATTGGAGATCTTTGTTAGGGTCAAGCGGTTTTGAACCTGTAATATCATTTTTATCAACCCAATATAAAATTGAGTGATATTCCTCCACAACTTTTTCTTCTTTTGTTTCCTCTGGAGTATATTCAGTGGCTAGTTTCCCTGAGATTCTGTCTATGAAATAGGTTGTTCCTCCTTGCCACACTCCTCTTAGAATAGGTCTGACCGATTTATCATAATCAGCTGGGGCTTTTTTAAATTTTTCATCAGGGTACTTATCCAAAACTTCCTGCATTATAGAATTCCAGATAGGCGTAACAATAAATCCTGCCACCTTCTTTTCCATAGAAGTGTTATCGTTGTTTCCTGCCCAAACACCGAGAGCCACTTGCGGTGTATATCCAACTGTCCAAGCGTCTTTGTAATCATTTGTTGTTCCTGTTTTACCTGCGACATCTCTGCCTGGAAAGTATAGGGGTGAATTTGTTCCAAAAGCTGGTGTCCTCGCGACATTATCAGAAAGAATATCTGAAATATATAGAGCTGTAAGTTCTGGAATAACTCTTTTCGAATTCATCTCAAATTCTTCAAGAACATGACCCTCCTTGTCTTCTATTTTTAAGATGCTCGTGTGGGGGTTTTTTATTCCTTCGTTAGCAAAGACGGAGTAGGCCCCTGTTATATCAAGAAGAGAAACCTCTCCTCCTCCGAGAACAAGAGTAAGTCCGTATTGGGCAACGTTTGTTAAACTGTTTATCCCCATATCCTTAGCTGTCTTTAGGGATTCTGCAATACCTGTTAAATAGAGTATTTTAACTGCAGGAACGTTGACTGACTGAGCCAAGGCTTCTCTTAGCGTCATTGGACCTCTATATACATGGTCGTAGTTTTCAGGGGAATAACATCTATCTTGATATTGAGAAAGAATAGCTGTACCGTCTGGTTTACAGTAAGTCGAGAACTCTGTTTTTAGGTCAAAAAGCACCGTATCGGGTGTGAAGCCCTTATTGAACGCAGTAGCATAAACAAATGGCTTAAAAGACGATCCTGGCTGTCTGTGGGCTGTTGCTACATTAAAATTACCGTCTATCTCTTCGTCAAAATAATCACGAGATCCAACCATCACAAGAATTTGTCCTGTTTTTGAGTC
Organism: Patescibacteria group bacterium; assembly: GCA_018821685.1. Lineage (GTDB taxonomy): Bacteria > Patescibacteriota > Minisyncoccia > Phycocordibacterales > UBA12079 > UBA12079. The sequence goes on along the minus strand of JAHJLO010000063.1, from coordinate 14,324 downwards.
AACCGCTACTGCGGAGGCATTCTCTGCGTTATATTTTTCTACATTTTCAAGCGCGGTTTTTTTTACAATCTCTTCTGCTTTTTCTTGTAGATCATAGTCAATTGTTGTTATAACTTTCAGACCTCCTTCTGTTAGAACTTTTTCCCCATATTTTTCTTCAAGGTATTTTCTCACGTACATTACAAAATGAGGGGCTTTTATTCCCTTTGTAGATTTTTCTCTAAAAACTATTTCTTCTTTTTGTGCTTCGTCGTGTTCTTCTTGGGTTATAAAGTTATTTTCGAGCATTTTTTTAAGCACGAGGTTTTTTCTTTTTTCTAGTTTGTCGAGATTATTTCCGTAGGGAGAGTAATAGGTTGGAGCTTGTGGCATAGCAGCTAAATAAGCTGATTCAGCTAGGGTTAAATCTTTCGCCTGTTTTCCAAAAAAAGAGAGGCTCGCTTCTTCAACACCATATATATTTCCACCATAGGGGGTTTCATTTAAGTAAAGAGTTAAAATTTCTTTTTTAGTCATAACTCTTTCTAACTTTACGGCCAAAACCCACTCTTTGATTTTTCTAGCAATTTTTTTTTCTGTTGTAAGAATTGAGTTTTTAACAACCTGTTGGGTTATTGTTGAACCTCCTTGTCCAAAATCACCAGATTTTATGTTTGCAAGCACTGCTCTAAGAAAAGCTGTCGGTTTAATTCCACTATGTTCATAAAATTCTGCATCTTCAATGGCAACTGTCGCATTTTTAATATCCCTGGATATTTCTTCATAGGGGATAATAGTCCTTCTTATGTTTTCGTGGACATCATAAAGAAGAATTTCACCGGTTCTGTCGTAAATTTTAGTAGATTGGGCGACGATTCTTTCATCAAAACTATTTAGGTCAGGAATTTTAAAAGAGGAAATCCAAAACATTATAAAACTAGCCCCAAATATGGAAAGGGTTATTAATCCGATGAAAACATCTTTTTTAAGTTGGCTTTTAATTTTTTTTGTTGTCATATAGATACTAGAATACTAGAAAAAAAACAACTACACAACAAAAAAAGGAACCCTTCTTATTTATAAATTAAAAACCCTTTATTCTTTCAGAATAAAGGGTTTTTAATTGGACGAACAGTTTTTTAAAAATTGTTTCAGTTGTGTTTTGTTATAAAAGGTCTTCTGGTTCTAGATCGTCGAAAGATTCTTCTAAATCTTCTTCTAGTTCAGAGTCTTTTACGCACATATCACAATCCCCACAATCACACGACCCCTCTGCTTCAATACATTCTTGACATTCACCACAGTCACACATTTCAGGCTCTGTTTCTTCCAGCTCTTCCAATATATCTTCGTTTAAAATTTCTTCTTCCATAAAAATGTTTTTTGAATTTTACTCTTTAATTCAAATTAAATTAAATTAAATTTTTAATAACTACTTTTTATCAAATTTTGTTTTATTAAGCAAGTCAGTTATTAACACCTGAAATTAAATTTGTTGATGGGGTTTTTAACCCTATCTTTTAATTTATTTTACAACAGGCAGAGTGGGTTAATCCAACCGCAATCGCATCATATTCATCATCGTATTTTATTTCTTTTTCTACTTTAATTAAGTGAGGTATCATGGCTATTATTTGTTTTTTGTCTCCTCGTCCATATCCGGTAACTGCGATTTTAATTTGAAGAGGAGTATATTCAAAAACACTTAATCCGTTGGCTAGGGCTTGGTAAATAATTATTCCTCGAGCCTCGGAAACTTTCATTGCTGTTTTTTGGTTTGAATTAAAAAACAAAGTTTCAATCGCCATGGTTTCTGGTTTGTATTTTTGAATTACTTTTTCAATTTCTTTTCCTATCAAAAGAAACCTTTCTGTAATAGGGGATTTAGAGGATGTTTGAAAACAGTCAGAATAAATTAACTCTTCTTTCCTCGAACTCTTTTTTTCCACAACTGCGATTCCGACCCTCTCGTATCCAGGGTCAATTGATATTATTCTCATAATAAAAGTATAAAGTAATAAATAATAAGTATCTAGTACATAAATAAATTTAAAAACAAGACAAAAAACTCTGAAAGATTTCTTTCAGAGTTTTTTGTCTTATTTTTAAATTTATTTATTCAGCGTTTGTGTAGACTTCCTGAACGTCGTCATTTTCTTCTAATTCCTCAATTAATCCATCTAATTTTTCTCCGTCTTCGTCTGAAACTTCCGTCATTGTATTTGGTTGGTATTCACCACCTACCTTTTCAAATGCCCAAGAAGCTGATCCTGGCTCTGCTAAAGAAAAGCCATTTCTTGTTAAAATGTGGCGAACTTCTTGAGCCGTTTTGTTTCGGTTGTCGGTCAATCCGTCGATTATCATAGCGACACCTCCTGGACCGTAGGCTTCGTAAACGACAGTTTCCATTACCGTATCGCTACTCGCTCCTTTTTTTACAGCCCTGTCTATATTATCAGAGGGCATGTTAGCTTTTCGAGCTTTTTCAATGGCTGCTTTTAGGCTTGGTGAATTAATATCACCTCCACTGGATTTTGCTTCGTTTTGGATAAGTTTTACGAGTTTAGAAAAAATTTTACTTTTTTGAGCATCGGTAGCCGCTTTTTTATTCTTTATTTTTGACCATTTATTATGTCCTGACATATTTTTTAATTTAATTTAGCTTTTATATACATTAACGATATTATAAAAGATAAATTAAATCAAGAAAATAAATTTGTCTGCACCTATTTTATTGTAGGAGGGTTTTTTAATTTTTGTTCTCAGGATATTTGATGTTCATATGTTGGTATCCTTTTTCTGTGACTATTCTTCCTCTTGGAGTTCTATCTAAAAGACCTAATTGAATTAAGTAGGGTTCATTTACTTCCTCGATTGTTGCTTGTTCTTCTGATAGCGCGGCTGCTAAAGTATTTAAACCAACAGGCCCGCCTTTAAATTTTTCAATAATAGTTGAAAGAACACTTCTGTCGGATTCATTTAGCCCTAGTTCATCAATTCCTAAAAGAAGTAATGTTTTGTCCACAGCTTCTTTATTTAAATCTTCCTTGTTTACTTGGGCAAAATCACGACATCTTTTTAGTAGAAAGTTTGCGGTTCTCGGGGTAAAACGACTTCTTTTTGCAATTTCGAGGGCGGTTTCTTCTTTTATTTCAATACCTAAAATACTAGCTGATCTTTTTATAATATCTGCGATTTCTTCATTTTTATAAAATTCTAATCTAAAGGTTCCTCCTGAGAAACGAGAGCGAAGGGGAGACGACATCATCGCTATTCTTGTTGTTGCAGAAATTAATGTAAAAGGAGGTAACTCTAATTGAATTGTTCTTGCAGAAGGACCTTTCCCTATAATTATATCTAAAGTACCCGACTCCATGGCGGGGTAGAGAATTTCTTCAATGGTTTTATTTAAACGGTGGATTTCATCCACAAAGAGAATATCGCCTGAAGAGAGATTTGTTAAAATAGAAGCGAGGTCTCCGACTTTTTCAATTGCCGGACCAGAGGTTATTTTCATGTTGCCACCAATTTCTTTTGAAATTAAATGTGCCAATGTTGTTTTTCCTAATCCAGGAGGGCCATAGAAAAGAATATGTTCTGGCTGATGGTTTCTCTCTTTAGCTGCTGTTAGAAGTATATGTAAGTTATTTTTTATATTATTTTGCCCTATATATTCGTCCCATTTGGAAGGGCGAAGTGCGTGGTCTAAAAACAACTCATCTTTGGTCTCTGTAATTTTTTCTTCTTTTTCTCTTGACATGTTTATTTGTGTGTGCTAAACTTTCTCTTGAATTTAAATATTGACATCTGCGGTATTTAGTTTATTAAATTCCAGCTCATAAATCTCTAAGTAAATTGGGGTATTCGAATAAGGACTTTTTGGTACTTACCTTTAAGGTAAGTGGCTGCAATCATCCTTAATTTGAATATTTATATAATTTATTTACTTTTACTTAGAGATTTATTAGCTGGAATTTTTTTATTTAACCCGATGTTGGTTTTTAATTTAAAATCCTTCTTCCAAATCAATTACTCTCATTAGTTCTTCTAAAGATGTTACACCATTTAACACCTTTAGAACACCATCTTCTTTCATATCCAATAAACCTTGGCTTTTGGCAACCTTTCTAATTTCTCTTTCGCTAGGGTTTGTTGTTATGATATCTTCGATAGCTTCGTTAACTAAAATAGCTTCGTAAACACCAATTCTTCCTTTATAACCAATATTATTACATTCAGAACAACCCGACGGTTTAAATATCTTGTCTGTTGCTGGTCTTGGATATTTTTCTTTATCAAAAATTCCCCCAACGATTTTATCAATAATCTTTTTTTCACCTGCTTCCATGACAACTTCTTTTTTACAGGAAGAACAGAGTTTTCTAACGAGCCTTTGGGCCATTGTTATGTTAATAGCAGAACCTAGAACCTTTGGGTTGACACCAAGGTCAATAAAACGAGGGAAGGTACCCGCGGCTGTATTTGTGTGAAGGGTTGATAGAACGAGGTGACCGGTTAGGGCAGAGTTGATAGCAATTTCTGCTGTCTCAATGTCTCGAATCTCACCAACCAACATAACATCCGGGTCTTGTCTCAAAGCCGACTTCAAACCTTTAGCAAATGTGTAACCCTTTTCTGTATCGACTTGGGTTTGAGTAATTCCTTTTATGTGATATTCAATAGGGTCTTCAATCGTGATTATTTTTATTTTAGATGAATATATTTTGTTAAGGAAAGAATAAAGAGTAGTTGTTTTACCTGATCCTGTTGGACCTGTGTTCAAAATCATACCATTTGGTTTTGATATTTCTTTCATCAATACTTCAAGTAAATGAGGTTCAATTCCAAGTTTTTCTGTATGAACACCGATGCTTTTTGGATTAAGTATTCTAAGAACGATAGATTCTCCATAGGAACCAGGCATGGTTGATGTTCTTACTTCGATTTCATTATCGCTCATTTTAATACTAAAACGTCCGTCCTGGGCATTATTTTTTATATTTAATTTAAGCCCTGCTGTTAGTTTTGTTCTCGAGAGAATTAGGTTGTAGGTTTTATTATCGAACTCTATTATATTTGTAAGAATTCCATCTAATCGAAATCTTAATCTGGTAATATTTTCTTCTGGTTCGATATGGATATCTGAGGATTCTAGAGAAATAGCACTTGCTGTTATCATATCAAAAAACTTTGATATTTTATTTACTGTCGTTGTTTGAAGAATAGCCGTCAAAACTTTTTGGACATCTTCGATACTTTTTTTCTCCCGCATAAATTCATCGATGGTTTCGTTTGTTATATCCATTACCCCTTCTTCGGTTTTAACTGAAAAAGAGATATCTTTATACCTGCTCCATGTTTTTTCTAGACTTGCATTTGAAACCATGTAGATTATAGGTTCGAATCCCTTTTCTTTTAGTTTTGCGATTGTTTTTTGAGAGTCTGGGTTTTGGGGGGAGAGAACGGCTACCTTAATTGTTTTATCAAAAATATTAAAAACCGCTATTTTATTATCTCGGGCTTCTTTCTCGGGAATTAGTTTTAGAGCATCTGTATTTACAGAAGTAACAGTAAGATCTATATATTCGACACCGTATTTAGCTGAAAGAATCTGAGCTAATTCCTCCTCCTCTTTTTTGTGTAAAGATTTTATTCTTTGTATTTGTTTTTCTTCGTCGAATTTGACCATAAGAATCGATTAAAAAGTAATAATTTATATATTTATATGATATCACAAAAGACGCTAGGGTTTAGTCTTGATATGTTAGTTCTTTTGTAGTACCTTTTGAATAGAAATTAGCTGGTAAAGAAATTGAAAATATAAAAAGAAGGGGAGGAAATCGTGACTTTTTCTACATTGTTTTACTACTTCCTTATGGGAGTTTTTGTTAGTTTATGTTCAAGAAATAGAAAAGATAGGTGGTTCAAGGTGGTGGCTTGTCTTATCCTATACACTGCTATATTAAAACCCCTCCTTTTTTCAGGAGAGCTTTTTAACATTTACGATGGTTTAAATTGGATAATTTTCTTTTTGGGAGGAAATCTGTTTACTAAGGAAAGGTCTCTTTCTAAAAAATAATCTACGTTTGAAATTAATTTTAACGTTTAGGGAGGTTGTTATGGGTATTGATTTTTTTAATTGGCTTTTTATTGGAGATAATGGTAAAGATTTTTTCCTGGTATTTGTACTTTTTATTTTTCTTTGTTGTTTTTTTGCTTTCTTTAATAAAAGAAGAATTGTATTGACATTTATTTCGTCTATTTGCATTGCTGGGGGTTGTTTCACGTTGTTCGTTATTATGGCAGCGATGATTTGTTTATCAAATTTTAAATATACCCCCGGTAAGTTTGTGATAAACAAAGGCCTCGATAATAAATGGGTTTCGGTTGTCGAGTTTTCTTCAAGTGAGAAATTTTTGCATCCGGATGATCCGAGATTGAAGAAAGGTAAACTTGTTTCTTACGGAAAAAAAGTTTTGGATGTTAAGACGGAAACCTTTCTTTTTTACAAGGTTACTTTCGAGTATGGGGGAACTCCGGAATTATATCTCCAGGCGGTTAATTGGGGTGAGAAGATATTTCCTTCTAACCCTGAACAAGCTGTCCACTCGTTGATTTGGGATTTTAATTGCCAACATCGGGAGAAATTTATGGGTTTTAATCCCTATTCAGGGAAAGAAAAACTCTCTGATTTTTTGATCGATAATTTGGAGCTCCTTTTCCAAGAGTCGGGTATAAAAATCACAAAGGTAGAAGTTTTTTTCCTGTAAAATAAAAAACCAAAGAAGATTTTAATTCTTCAGAAAAAGATAAATACCGTAGCTGAATTGAAACAGCTACGGTATTTTTTGTTTTTTTGCTTCGTAACGCAGAGTTATTCGTGTTAAAATAAATTTAATGAAAAAGATTTTAAAAAATCTAAAAGAGATGGAAAAATTTGCTGAATCTTTCGCAAATAAAACCTCCGATAGCAAGCTTGCTGGAGAAGCTGTTGTCGTTGGTTTGTATGGTGATTTAGGCTCTGGAAAAACTACTTTTACAAAATCTTTTGTTTCTGCTTTTGGAGTTAAACAAACCGTAACAAGCCCAACTTTTGTTATTGAAAAAATTTATAAATTACCGAAAGAAAATAATTTTAAACATATTATTCATATAGATGCCTATCGTTTAAACAGTGGGGAAGAAATGAAAGATTTAGGTTGGGATAAAATCTCTACTGACCCTCAAAATATTATTTTAATAGAATGGCCAGAAAAAATTGCCGATATTCTTCCTAAAAATACCAAGAAAATTTATTTTAAGTTTGTAGATGAAAATACAAGAGAAATTATTTTTTAATTGAAGTATTACTATTATTTCTTGAAAATATCAGGTTTAGCTTGACAAAAGTTGACTGTCATATATAATGATTGTGTAATTTAGTTCTTTAAAAAATTTGCGAAATGGCCATAGCTGAAAGTTTTTGAAAATAAGGTTTAATAAAAAATCGAAAATTTTTAGCTATGACTAATAATGGTTTGTAGCTTTTATAAAAGCTCTTGTCTACAAGACTTGAGTAAATTCAGTTATTAACTGAAAGGAGGACTTTATGTCTAAGTATGGTCATCTCACAGGTAATTGGTTTGAAGCTGTTATTAATAGACTAGGTGGTGAGGAGGGGGCGAAAGCTTTTCTTCGTGGCGAGTTGGTTGTTTCAGAACCTGTCCAGCGTTGGACAACTGACTCTGATGGATTGATCCGTTTTAAACTCACGGGTCTTGGATTCACCGGTCCAGAATGGATTTCAAGACTGGAATCCAAAGGACATGAGCTTTCTACGTGGGCGAAAGATATTTTGAGTTCGTCCAATTTTGTTTCTTGCGAGAAGGGTAAGGTTTACAATCTTACCGTTCTGCCTGGAAAATTATTCTCGGACGAAGAGAGAAAAACGAAGAACATCCGAGTCGAAGCCGACCATCGTGGTTTAATCCATGGTGAAAATTTGCCAACAGAAATAGGCTGTCTTATTCGTGAAAATTTCACGAATGAAGAAATCAAACAGATGGGTCTTAACTGGTTAGTCACAATGCATGAGCCAGTAAAAGATTCTGACGGCGATCCGTTCTTGCTTTGCACGCTTTGGGACGGTGGCTGGTCTTGGTTGGGTGCGGGTTGGGGCGAGCCTGGCATTCAGTGGCATCGTGAGCATGGTTTTGTTTTTCTTGCTTCGCAAGTCAGTTCTCGGGACTAGGATACTTAACTCTTTTGGATCCTTAGTCCTTAATCCGTTAAATTTTTCCGCAAGGAAAAATTTAACGGATTTTTTTATGTTAAAATATACCTGGTATTAGGTGAATATGCAGGCGGCTAAGGTTTTCTACTACCGAATCCATTATCCGTATATTCCAGAATATCTACGACTAAGCCTGTCTGCCGGTAGGCAGGGTTTTAGATAGGGTGAAGTGCGAGATTATTCAAAAAATGAAGATACTTGGTATAAAATATTGGGGTATTTTAAATACTAAATAAAATTAAACCTCGAGAGAATTCGAGGGGTGGTGGTGTGGATGATATTTTATATAATTCTGACGGCGATCCGAACTTGCTTTACACGAATTGGAACGATGACAGGTCTTGGTTGAATGCGAATTGGGACAAGCCTGGCAATCAGTGGAATCGTGAGAATGGTTTTGTTTTTCTTGCTTCGCAACTCTCTTCTTACTCTCCTAATTATTTAGGAGAGTTTTGTTTTGTAAGTTGTCCATTCCAACCCCCGAGCATTCTGCCTATTTCATCAATTTTTTTAGAAAGAGAAATATATTTTTTTGTGTCTAATGATTTTGTTTCCCATAAAATCATTAAAAATATTTTTAAAGTGTCTGTTTTTCTAATTGCGAGTTTAACCCAAGGTTGCTTTTCTCGTGGTGATAAAAAACTAGCAATCGCTATTGCTTCAATAATTTCTGAAAACAATTTATCTATTTTTAAACCAAGAGAATATCTGTGATTTTTGGGTAATGTTTGATAGTAATTATACCAAATCACATAAACATTTTTTGCTGTTTGTAGTAGTGGTAAAATCGTTGAGGGGGGGTACCATTATTTGTATGATTAAATTTATTCATACCTACGATGTTATCATATCTGTTGAAAATTTACTCAAAGCGTGGAAAGAATTTAAAAGAGGAAAAAGTAAAAGAAAAGATGTCTTGGAGTTTGAAAGAAATTTGATGGATAATATCTTTTCTTTGCACAAAGATTTAAAAAACAAAACATACAAACACGGAAAATATGAAGCTTTTAATATATCCGATCCAAAACCGAGAAATATACATAAAGCAAGAGTTAAAGATAGACTTTTACACCACGCTGTTTACAGAAAACTATATTTTTTCTTTGATAGAAAATTTATCTCAGATTCGTATTCTTGCAGGAAAAGAAAAGGAACACATAGGGCAATAAATAGGTTTAGGAATTTTGCAAGAAAAGAATCTAAAAATCACACTAAAACAGTTTGGGTTTTAAAATGTGATATTCGTAAATTTTTTGCTTCGATTGACCACAAAATTTTAATTGAAATTTTAGAAGAAAATATTGAAGATAAAAATATTATTTGGCTTTTATCCCAAATTATTCAATCTTTTAGTTCAACAAGAGTTGGTATCGGTTTGCCTTTAGGAAATTTAACTTCTCAACTCCTAGTTAATATTTATATGAATGAGTTTGATCAATTTATGAAACATAAAATTAAATCAAAATATTATATTCGTTATGCTGATGATTTTGTTGTCTTATCACAAAATAGAGAGTATTTAAAAAATATTTTAGTAAAAATGAAAGAGTTTTTACAAAACGAACTTAAATTAAATTTACACCCACAAAAAGTTTCAATAGAAACTTTTTCTTCTGGGGTTGATTATCTTGGTTGGTCACATTTTCCTAAACACAGGGTATTAAAAACTATTACAAAAAGAAGGATGTTTAAGAGAATAATTGAAATAAAAGGAAAAGAAGAAGCGAAGCAATCTTATTTAGGGTTGTTGAGTCATGGGGATACTTATAAGTTACAAAAAAAGATTATTGAGTTAGGTAAGAGGTCTGAAAATTAAAGTTCAATTTATGATAAAATAATATTATGGTAAAAAATCAGAAACAAAACAAAAAACTAGTTCTACTAGATGCCCATGCAATTATTCACAGAGCCTATCATGCTTTACCTGATTTTTCTTCTGCAAAAGGTGAACCGACCGGCGCTTTGTACGGAACTATTTTAATGATTACAAAAATAATAGAGGACTTGAATCCTGATTATATGGTTGCTTGTTACGATTTACCTGACACTACTTTTAGAAAAGAGATTTACGAAGATTATAAAGCTGGACGAAAAGAAACCGACAGTGAACTTGTACATCAACTCATTCGTTCCAAAGATATAATGGACGTTTTTAATATTCCTATTTATGAAAAAGCTGGTTTTGAAGCTGATGATATTTTAGGGACTATTGTTGAACAAACAAAAAATAAAAAAATTGATATTATAATTGCTTCTGGGGATTTAGATACAATGCAATTAGTTCACAATAATAAGGTCCAGGTTTATACCTTAAAGAAGGGAATTAAAGATACAATTTTATATAATGAAAAAGCTGTCACAGAAAAAATGGGATTTGGTCCTGAGCTAATTCCTGATTACAAAGGTTTAAGCGGTGATCCTTCCGACAATATAAAAGGGATTCCGGGAATAGGATCTAAGACAGCCACTAATTTGATTCAAAATTTTGGGTCCGTTGAAGATATTTATAAAAAACTAAAAAAAGATGAAGAGGCTTTTAAAAAGATAAAAATAACTCCGAGGATGATAGGTCTTTTAAAGGACGGGGAGGGCGAAGCTACTTTCTCAAAAGAATTAGCGACTATCCGACTCGACGTTCCGATTAAATTTGAATTACCAAAAGGGAGTTGGAGAGAAGGTGCTGATTTTGAAAAAATAAATGCACTTTTGAGAGATTTTGGTTTTCGTTCTTTGGTTGAAAAACTAAAACAAATTTTTGGTATTGAAAATGGAAAAACTGAAGTTATTAATTTAGAACCGATTATTCCTGGTGATGAAAAAGAAGTCGAAAAAATAGCTATTGCTTTATGGCTGTGTAATTCAAATATGACAACTCCAAAAATAGAAGATATTTTGAATTATGCCAATACACATGATTTTGAAATAGCGGAAAAAAAGATTTTAAAAGAATTAAAGGAGAAAAAATTAGAGAAAGTTTATCAAGAGATTGAATTGCCTGTAATTTCTGTTCTTAAAAAAATGAAGGAAAGAGGAATCCGGGTTAATAAAAAATATTTACAAGAACTTTCTAAAAAATACCACATAGAATTGGATAAATTGCAGAAGAATATTTGGAAGCAAGCAGGGGAGGAATTTAATATAAACTCTCCAAAACAATTAGGGGAAGTTCTCTTCGATAGAATGGGAATTGTTTTGAAAAATCATAAGAAAACATCTACTGGTGCAAAATCTACTAATGTTGCTGTTCTGGAACAACTAAGAGAAGAAAATCCGATCGTTGAAGAAATTTTGAAATATAGAGAATTTCAAAAACTACTTTCTACTTATATAGATAATATTCCTGATATGTTGGATGGGGAAAATCGGCTCCACTCAAGCTTTTTGCAGGCTGGGACAACAACAGGAAGAATGGCTTCTCAAGAACCTAATTTACAAAATATTCCAACTAAGACTGAATTAGGAAGGAATATTCGGAATGCTTTTATTGCTAGTGAAGGTTTTAAATTGGTGGCATTTGATTATTCTCAAATCGAATTAAGATTGGCTGCTCTTTTGTCTGGTGACGAAAAATTAATTGAAATCTTTAGGAAAGGTGAAGACATTCACTCTGCTGTATCATCGATTGTTTTTGAAGTTCCTTTGGATAAGGTTGATAAGACCATGAGAAGGCAAGCCAAGGTAATTAACTTCGGTATTTTATACGGAATGGGAATTAACTCTCTCGCTAAAGCTTTGGGGACAAAGAGAGCCGAAGCTCAAAAATTCTATAATGAATATTTCGAAAAGTTTCCTCAGTTGGCAGAATATATTGATGGGATAAAAGCTGACACAAAAGAATTAGGCTACACGAAGACTCACTTTGGGAGAAGACGATATTTTGAAGGCATAAAATCGAAAGTTCCTTTTATTAGGGCAATGGCAGAAAGGATGGCGATTAATGCTCCTATTCAAGGCACGAGTGCTGATATGATAAAGATTGCCATGGGTAAGATAGATAAATATTTAGACAAGCAAGGCTTGTCTGAGGAAGCGTTTGTATTGTTGCAGGTACATGACGAATTAATTTTTGAAATTAGTGAAGATTCAGTTGAAAAAATTGCTCCAGAAATTGAAAAAATAATGGAAGAAATTATCCCCCTTGAAGAAGCTAAGGGAATTAAATTTGAGGTGAATGTTTCGACTGGAGATAATTGGGGAGAGCTGAAAGATTATTTAGAGTAAGCTTTTTTGTCTTTCATCCAGAGGCTGACGCGGTGCGAGAAAATAGGCGTGATTTTTTAAAAACAAAGTTTTTAAAAAATCACGTCTATTTTCGTGGCAATCCAGAAAATTTTAAAAAATATCATCTTTGTATAATAATTTTATAATAAAAAACCGCACTTTTACCCAAAAGGTAAAAGTGCGGGGGAGGACTTTGGCAGATTGTGATTAAAAGATCTAAAGGAAGAGGAGACTACATTCTCATGCAAAGCTCTTTATTAGATGATTCTAGTAAAGGACCAAGGATCGGGTTGTCACTTATTTTTACTATTTTGAGAACATCTACGTATGTCATCCAGTGAAAATAAAGCCATATTGGTAAAAGAAAGGCTTCGTCGCGGTGTTCATTTAATCCCGAAAAAGATCCCATCTTTCTTACTCTTATATTCGAACCAATATTCGGTTTATAAGGGGTTACGACAGCTCCTCCATATTGTTTTTGTTTGAGTTCGGGATGAACATTCCGGCTTTCCCAACTGCTGATGTGATTATCAGGAAGGTGTGAAAAGAGTCTGGTTGTTTTTTCCTGCCCTACGTAGAAAGCCTCTAACAAATCTGGATGACACTCACCAATTTCTATGATCATTAAAGGCTTTTTTTGCCAGACGGCAGAACCTTCTTCTCGCCAAACATCTAGGAGGTTAAAGTAACCCCCCTTTCTTTCTGTTTTGGGATTAACTGGTAATTTAAGAAGGTGTCCTAAAACAATATTAGCTACCTCTATAATTTCTTCTTGCGACGGTTTTCTTAATTGACCCATCATTTTTATCCTTTTTTAAAGAGCCTTAATTGGCAACTTCCGAGTTTTCTGTTAATAACTTACCAAATATTAATATTTTTTACAACAAAAATAGATACTAGATACTAAATAACAAATACTTTATACTAAAAGGTATGTTATATCTTTTGCACGGAACAGACTTTAAAAAATCACGGGAAAAATTACATTCAATGATGGATTCTTTGTTGAAGAAAAAACCTGATGCTAGTTTTTTTAAATTAGATATGTCTAATTTTTCTGAATCTCAATTGGATGAATTTATTTCAAGCCAGGGTCTTTTCGAACAGAAGTATATTGTGCAAATGGATGGGCTTTTGGAAAACATAAAAACTAGAGATTTTGTAATAGATAAAATAACAGAGATTTCTGAGTCGGATAATATTTTTGTTCTTATTGAAGAAAATATAACAAAACCTATTTTGAAAAAAGTTGAAAAAGTCGCACAGAAAGTACAGGAGTTTAATCAGAAAGAAGTCGGTGGAAGAAAGTTCGGTGTAGTAGGGGGAAGCGAATTGGATTTGGGTGAATTTAATATTTTTGATTTGGCTGATGCTTTTGGGAGAAGAGACAAAAAAGATTTATGGGTTCTTTATCAAAAAGCAAAAAAGAGAAATATTCCCGACGAAGAGATACATGGAATTATAAATTGGCAATTGAGAAGTATTTTAATAGCTAAAAAATCAAAGGATGTTAAAGAGTCTGGTTTAAAGACTTTTGTGTATAATAAATCACTTCGGTTTTCTAAGGGTTTTAAGGGAGATGAACTAGAAAAACTTTCATCGAAACTTATTTCTATTTATCATGATGCTCGTAGAGGTTTAATTGAATTTGATATTGAAATGGAAAGGTTCGTTTTGGGGGTTTAATTTTAAATAAACAAAAGCCTCGGTGTGAACTGTACCCCAAAAAGTGGACACGAAAGTGTCCGCTTTTTTGTATTTCATATACAATATTATTAATTAATAATTAAGGTAAAAATATGAGTAAAAGAATATTCACAAAAGAACAAATAGAAGAATTATCTAAAAACAA
>JAHJLO010000062.1 GCA_018821685.1 Patescibacteria group bacterium | reverse complement strand
ACACCTACGAAAAGCATAAAGAAAATATTGAAAATTATTTAAAATAATTAAAGTCTATGAAGAACCCCCCACCTGAAGGCACTGGATATTTTTAGAATAAAAAACTTATTTTTTGTTATAAAAAGGATGTTTTAAACAAATAATTATTAGCCATAAAGTAACGAAGATGAGGATTATTTTTTTTATTATAATATTAGTTGAAAATTGCGAAATATGATTCAGGTTGGATAGAATACTTAAAATAGTTAACGCAAGAATCCCTTTAACCGCAATTTTTCTTCCTCTAAAGACTCCTATACTTAATACAACAATTAAAATACTCATAGGTATAATGAAAAAAAGAAAATACGTTGGATCAATCCACTCAAGGGATTGAGTAGAAATTGATGTCTTTATCATAAAGATAAATGCATAAAACAGAGGTATCAAGTAAATTAAAACTAATCCCACACCTTGCCATGGTCGAGTTGGTTGTTTCTCCATTTTATTTTGGTTGTGTGTATTTTTAATTTTCATAATTTAATTTTTTGTATATTTTCTAATTAGGTATATAGAAAGAAAAAGAGGTCAGGGGTCTTTTTCTTCATTAAATAAGAAGTGAAAAACCGCTTATGCAAAAGGCCTTCTATTGAGAGGTGTCATTTTTATAACTCAACATAATATTCTGTACAAGTAGGTGTTTCTTCTTGGCAGGACGAGCAAGTTCTTTTTATTGTTATATAATTTTTCTCTAAAGAATAATTAAACCAAGATTCCGAAGAACACCCCGCATCGACGCTTCCCCCGACTAATTCAATATTGTTTTCTTCTATTGTTGAAAATTTGTATGGAGGGGAAAACCATTTATAAACATCTTTTTCATCATAACCATGTCCTATATGACTTTTATACCAAGCTGTATCTTTTCCACCATCTAAATCCTCTCTCTTAGCAAAATCAATTATGTCAGATTCAATATTGTAACGAATAAATTTAAAACCACTTCCTCCATACTCTCCTTGTGTTATGGCAAGAAGATATCCCTCTTTTGAATAACAAACTTGCCTAACATCCTCAACTCTATGTTTACCTGCAACATCAATCATTTCTTGAGGAGAAGATACATGATTTTTATTCATCTCATAAAGTCTTTCTGCATCTGCTTCGCTATACCTATCTAATTTTTCTATTTGGGACTTAAAATTTTCATACCAACTTGATTCTTTATGATTTTCTAGAGTATCACAAACCTCAAATATTACGTTAGATATTCCGGCAAAGTAAATTTCTTTGGTGTTAATTTCATCTAAATTTTCACTAAAAATTTCATTATTTTCTTCAACCAAATCTTTAGTTTCTCCAGCTTTGTTTATCGTATTCGAGATATTATCATCGTTGATTCCTTCCAGAGTTCTTTCTTGGTAGTAAAAAACAACACCACCAATAACAGTAATTATTATTAATATTCCTGCCAAATCAAAACCTTTATTTTTTATATTCATATTATGGATAATAATATCACGGATTCGAGCATAGTTAAAAATCCTCTTGGGAGTACAAAAAATCACCTCGTAAAATAAGGTGATTTTTTTAACTTCGTTTAGTGGATAGCCCGTCCGCCTTAGGCGGAACGTTCGAGCCTTTTTTAATTCTATAAATTGTAAAAATAATTGTTATTGCTGACACGACAAAAATAACAGCCAATAAAAACATAAAACTTATATCATAAATACCAAAGCAAGGAAATGAGTTTCCTAACTTTTGTTCACAGGGGTAATATTTATTAATAATCTTACCGATAGAGAAAAGATTAATATTTTCAAGATAAAAAATAATTGCCGATAGAAAGGTTATTAGGGCTGGTATTTTTATTTTTTCCATAATTTAATTTTTTGTATATTTTCTGATGAGATATGCGGAAAATAACAAAAGAAAGCAAGCTGTACCCAAAAAACCAAAGACGAATCTAAAGAAGGTCCAGTCTTGCTCGGTGGATATTATATAGGAAAATATTGTTAAAAAAGTACCTGCTACCGTAATGGAAAATAAATTTTTCGCGATACTAGGTCTTTTGTAGATGAAGAAAATCCCTACTACAGAAAAAATAAGGAATACCATTAACGCAGAAGCAAAGTAACCGATAGGGTATAAAAGAGCTGATGAAAATAAAAAAAGTACAATTCCTATGAGAGTTATTATAGAGAGGATAATTGCATAAATAATACTTAATGTTTTTTCTTTTTTTATAAATAAATTATGTCCGTATTTTTTAGTCAAAAATACTGAGATTAAAAGAAAAATAGAAGATAAGGGTAATAAATAAAGAATGGAGGTTATGTCAGATTTACCATATTGCCAGTAATCAATTGCAAAGAAAAGGGAAAATAAAAAACCAGAGATTGATGTAATAAGAAATAATTTTTTTGTTAAATTTGTTTTTTCTTCGATGAAAAATATTCCGACTATTGAAATAATTGGAAAAGGAATTAATAGGAGTGTGACATATGGAGCGAAATCAAGCATACCTGCCGAAAGAACATAGAGAACAATTCCTAGAAGGCTTAAAGAATAAGTCGCCATTCTAATAAGTTCATTTTT
>JAHJLO010000061.1 GCA_018821685.1 Patescibacteria group bacterium | reverse complement strand
TGTAGCTACACCATTAACTATACCAGCTAAAGCAACCCCAGCCCCTGCCGTAGTTAAGTTACCTGTAGCAGAAGTAACTCCGAAAGAAATAGACAACCCTGAGTATCCAGATTATGATGCACTAAGCAGTTTAATTCCCCTAGAACTGATGAAAAATACGGATAGTTCAATGTATAACAAAGATGATAAAAGGTTTACTAAATACCTAGAAATATATGGTGATTTTTCGAGGATGTATTTATATACAGAGGCTTCTGTAAATAAAAAGCCTCTTACTGATTGGGATAGTTTGTTTGTAAAATTTAACGATGAACCTCCTTATTTGGATAATTTAAAAGCAGGAGGGCATCTCTTTAGACCTAAAAGCTTAAAGCTCCCTAAAGATGAAAAAGTAACAAGGTTACTTTACAACACCTCTGTGGTTCCTTATCTCCCTACAATACCTTATTCAGAGTCGAGAACCCCAATAACAGTAAACTGGTTTGAGGATGTTTTTAGAGAACCACAATCACCTAAAGAAATAAGAAAGGTTCGATTTGATGCTTTTTTATCTACACCAGAATTAGGAGAGATACACTTAATAGCATTATATTATAAATGTACCCGAGAAACCCCGAATTGTTATATTAAAGTTATGAAATAAATCTACAAATTCTTAGTAGATTTATTTCAAAGATTTTATTTTTTCAATAACTTTTTCTTGATTTTGTAGAATAGTTCCATTAAAGATAATGTGATAATCAAAATTAGAATTTAACTTTTTAAATTCAGTAAAACCAACTTCTTTCATCAAAGGATTGCTTGTTATTTTATCTTTAGATAATTTTTTATTATCAAGAAGCTCTTTCTCTCTTTTATAAGTCAATTCTTTGTCTCCGCCTTTTACTTCAATAACCAAATATCTACCCTTTGATGTTTCAATAAGAAAATCAGGAAAATACTTTGAGAATTTTTGATCCCCTTCCGTTAGATTTTCTTCATAATCAAAGAAAAATTCATTGTGCTTTTCGTTTGTGATACCTCCAGTAAAATAAATATCTCTTATAAATTCATCTTGATTTAAATGACTTCTCAAATAGTGGAATAGTTCTAATTCATCACTACTATCAAAGTTATAAGGATTTACGTGGAAACCGAGATTTGAAGTTCTTCCGTCTTTTTCTTCTTGCTCTTTATAAACAACAAGGTTTCGAGTGAAAGCTTCTTCATTTTCTTCTTGAAGTTCTTTCTTTACGTTTATTTTGAAAGGAAATGCTTTTGTTAACTCGAGTTCTTCTTCGATTATTTCTTCTTTTTCTTCATACTTTATGGCTTGAGAAAGTATTTGATTTGCAATTCCATAAATAACTAAATAATTTTTGTTTACAGTATCCACCAAAGTATTTCTATCAATTTTGTTTGCTTCAAAAATCTCACTTATTTCACTAAATGTTAAGTGTGTTTTTTGTTGAATAATAGAAACAACCTCGTAAAAGCTAAATTTTCTTTCAATTTCTTCTAATTTTTCTGATTTAACAGTAACAGGGTCTTTATAAATAGCTCGTCCTTTTTTATCCAACAAGATTTCTCTTTCTTGAATTATAGGTAAAGATTTCTTTTCTGGTATCTTTTTTAAATTGATTTTAATATCCTTTGATTAGAATTAAAACATTCCTAAAATTTCTTTAGTTATATTAAGCTTTACAACGAAAAGAGTCAATGTTTTTATAGCCGCAAGTTTCCATCGGCCTTAATCCTTCCCGTTTTTTGTGGGTCTAAAATTTTACCATCTAGATATCTAAAATAACCAGCGACGGCTATCATTGTCGCGTTGTCTCCTGTGTATTTTGTGTTAGGAATAAGAACTTCCAGCCCTTCGGTTTTCTTACCCAAGTCTGTGAAAGTTTTTCTAATTCTTTGGTTGGCGACAACACCTCCTCCTAAAATAAGAGTTTGGATTTTATATTTTTCAAGAGCTTTCTTCGTTTTCTTTAGTAAAACCTCATTAACAGCTTCTTCAAACTCTCGTGCGATTTCTTTTTTAATTGTAGGGGTAATTTTAGTTATTTTTTTGAGAGTGTACAAAACAGCTGTTTTTAATCCGGAAAAAGAAAAGTCTAAATCGGGGGTACCTATCATTGGACGAGGAAGATTCCATTTTGAATATTCTGTTTTACACTCGTTAGATGATTTCGAAACTTCAGGTCCCCCTGGGTATGAAAATCCCAACATTCGAGCAATTTTGTCGTAGGCTTCACCCACAGCGTCGTCTCGTGTTTGTCCGATGGTTTTATATTTCATCCAATTTTTCATTAAAACTAGTTCTGTGTGTCCTCCACTTAGTAACAATCCTAAGGCTGGAAATTTAATATTTTTTGTTTTAGGTTCGAGAAGAGAAGCCCCGAGATGCCCCTCCATATGGTTTACTGGGACAAAAGGTTTATTCCAAAGGAGAGCGAGGGCTTTAGCAAAATTCAAACCTGTCCAAAGAGCGGGTTCTAGTCCTGGTCCGTAGGTTACTGCAACTGCATCAATTTTAGGTTTTTTGTTTTTGCTGACAAAATTTATTATTTCTTTTGCTAATTCAGGCTCTCTGTCTAAAATTTTATTTATTTGTTTTGTTCTTTCTATTTGTTGTAGACTATTATCTGTAAGTTTTGGTTTATTAATAGGTATTAATAAACCACTTTTCTTCAAAGTAGTTATTAGAACTGGCAATAAGTTTTTCGTATGTTCTCTCTTTGCAAGAGAAGGGAAGACACCCCCGTATTCTTTATGGAGTTCGATTTGAGATATTACGGTGTCAGCAATAATTTTGAATTGTGGTTTTTTAATTCCTCCCTTTGCTTCGACTATACTCACCGCTGTTTCGTCACAGCTTG